>NZ_CP040908.1:3020000-3320000 GCF_013488205.1 Empedobacter falsenii
ATGAAATTAGTAACTCCTTCTACTGTCTCATTTCCTATTTTAGCAGTAAAAATCATTACATCATCCTCTATTTGAGCAATTTTAACTAAATTTTTCGCAAAGACAGCTGATTTTAATAATGACCAACCTCCATTTAAAAGTTTAAAACTTCCAATCGCTAAACCTCTTAAAGCTATCGCAGGACCAATTACATCAGTTTCTATTAAATTTAAGGAAGAAGGCCCTTTAATTCCATATGTTCTTAAAGTTCTTTCATGAGCACTTTCGGTAACATCTTTAGAATCTACTAATTTTCCATTTTCAAAAAGATAATCTTTATCATCGCCACCTAAATTATTAACTTTTTTATAGCCTCCATTTCCATCTCTTTCATAACCATTATCATTCCCATCTTTTGAACCCCTTTCATGAGGAGGAATATACATTCCCATTTCATTATAACGGTTTCTACCCCATATATCTTGAGCCTCCATTCCGTCAGGATCAATCATATTGACAGGATTATTTAGAACATAATTGTAAGGAGTTGTATTAATGAATTTCTCCGCGAGCGGGTCAATGTTAAACCATCTACCAATTGCAGGGTCATAGTTTCGTGCACCGTAGTCGTACAGATTTAGGTTTAATTCATCCTGTAACTCTTTGCCGTTGTATTTGTATTCCTACATCCCTATACACTTCAAATTTTCAACACTACTTCAATTTTAATGAACGCTTCATTATCACTCAAATATAGTAAATTTCAATTGAAAAAAAGATTTTTTATTGGATAAGCCAAGCCATTTTTCGGTTTTTATTTTTCCCTTCTTTTTTGCTGTCCTGCTTTTTGATACAAACAGACATTCACTCCGCGCTCCCCGTTCATTTACGCCAGCAAAAAACAAGGTAAGCTATTTAACATAAAATTCCGTTCATTATAGGCGTTACAGCCCATAATTTATTTTATGTTTTCGCTCCGCAAATAGCCAAAATAACCCCGAAAAATGGCTTGTTTCGTTGTGTTTTTTTTCAATTGAAAGAAAAAGAACTATTGTAAAGGATGATGCTTGTCGATAGCATCTTGTAAGGCTTTGATTCCGGATTGTTTGTATTTCTCGGTTGTGTCCAGAAATTTATGCCCACAAAACAGCTGAACTGCCCGTAAATTATGCCCTTGACTGAGTAAATTAGTAATCACACTTTGTCTGATTTTAACTGAAGTTAATCGCTTATCAACTCCTTTTTGATAAGTCGATAACAGGTAATTGATGTCGTCTGCGGTGGTTGGACTTCCTAATTTATTGAGAATAAAATACGGTTGTTTTATTCGCTCTAATTCGGGTCGATCTTCCTGTAAATACTGATAAAATAAAAGGATTTGTTCTGCTTTTAAGGGCAAGGTTCTACTGTTGGTCATACCTGTTTCTCGGATGTAAATTTCTGCTTTTTCGAGGTCGATATCTTCGAGTAGAATTTGGGTAATTTCCTTGACCAAAACGGCTTGATGAACGAATAAACTCAGTATAATTTGATTGCGTTTGGCTAAAATAGGATAACGTTCTTTTCGTGGTTCAAGTAAGGTTTTCAGTTCTTTATCCGTCCATAAATCCTGTAATTGTACGGCTGTTGGTTTTGCATCCCGAAGCTTGATAAAGTGTGCAGGATTATCTTTTCTGACCTCTATTTCAATCAGATAATCATAGTATTTTTTGAGGGCATAGACCACACGTTTAATGGTTTTGGGTTGGTAACGATTCCGTAAAATCCCGATGTAGTGCATCAGCTGTGAATAGTGGCATTTTTCGTGATTTGGAAAGTGTTTTTTGAACCGATTGATCTCATATAAATAATTGCTAACAGTGCTTTTATGTAACTGTTTTTCAAGATAATTTTCTAAAGTCATACGGTTTTATTTTTGTGTAAATCTGTGTGGTACGCAGTAAATCATGTCCTAAAAAATCCCGAACCATTTCAACGGTCATTTCATTTTCAAGTAAATGTGTGGCAATGCTATGGCGCAGATTGTGCAAGCTAAAGCCTTGTTTATCTAATCCCGAACGTTTTAAAACACCACTAAAAACAGTGTAAATCTTGTTTCCGCTCATTGGTTTTCCGTTTGGATAAAGCAGTAAAATGGATTCATTTTCTCGTCTTTTTTTGGTTGTAATCAGGTACAACTTAAAATCCTCTACAAGCTTTGTTGTAAGCGGAATAACACGTCTTTTTTTTCCTTTTCCACTTCGAACATACAAACGTTTTTCAGTCAAATGAATATCTTCTACCGACAACTTTTCGACTTCTGTTCGCCTTAATCCACAGCCGTAACACAGGTTTAAAATCATCGTTTCGTCCAACGTTTCACAATTGCTGTAGAGTAGGGCAATTTGGTCGACACTTAAAACAGCTCGACTTTTATAGGCTGAACGTTTGATTTTTAACGTGTAAGGCGTTTTGATGAGTTGTTTTGTACGCAATAAATAGGCAAAGAACAAGCGAATCGCAAAGAGTTGAGAATGAATATAACTGTTACTTAATGGCTTTTTTCGACGGCTACTAATCACCGTTTTCAAATGAAAATAAAAAGCTTCAATATGATGACTTTCAATGGTTGTGATGAGTTGATGAGAATGCTCAAACAGGGCTTTGACGTGTTTAGGATAGTTGTCGACTATGTTTTTACAATAACCTAATTGCTGTAATTCTGTTCTAAATTCATCGAGTATATCTTGCATGACTATGACGGGTTTGTTCACATTGGTTTTTATTGTTTCTTATGGTGTTTACGAATCACTTTGTTAGATTTGAGGTTGTCTACTTTTGGAACATGGAACAATGGGATAGATTTAAGATGTTAGATTTTAGATTTCAGATAGTTAAGTCTAAAATAATTGTTCCAAGATTGTTCCTCATTGTTTCGTTCTCTCGTCGTACCTATCGTTTTACTTCTAATTTCGTACTTCTAACTTCTCAATTTGTAGCAGTATTTTTTCTTTAATAGTTTGTCTTAACTTCTGATAATCATCCCAATAATCCACTCTATAAGCGATTTTACGCAAGTTTCCTGCATATTTACTGGTTAAGTATTCGAGTTCAATCAAGCTGTTCATGTAGCGTGAACACTGCGCTTTGCTCATGTTAAACGCCAAACGGATTTCTCGTTGGGTAAAATCGATTTCAGATCCATTTGCATTTTCTTTGTGTGCTTTTTTGGCTAAATAGGCTTTTAGTTTTTCAAAAAACTGACGCAAACTCCCGTCTAATTCATCCACTTTTAGCACAATACTTTCAAAAAGAACCTCCGTTGCTTGCTTTAAATCTTCCACCTGTGTGATTAATTTTCCATCGTCTGTCAATTGTCTATTTTGCTGATTAATCAAGGTAATTTGGCGAACGATGCTTTGAAACATTTCGTTTAATCGTCTGATTTTATGCACTTCTTCGGGTAATTCTAATCGTGTTGCAAAGGGATTAATCACGTGATACGGCACAAGATTTCGGATGATATGTTGAACATCATGTTTGGTTTTTTCTTCGGATTGATGACTGACTTCGCCTGCATATTTTTGATTTTGATAGGCGATAATTCGGCGAGACTGTTCCTTACTTTCATCCACCGCCAACAGAAAACTACGGCTCATATTATCTTCGTAAATCTCGCCTTTTGTCGTGGCAGACAGCGAACTAAACACGCCACGAACTTCTTTTTTAACGGCTTTGATATTGCCTTTTTTATCTTTAATCGAGACAGAACTCGATAAACGTTGATTACTAATTAACTCTCGCATGGCAAACATGGCTTCTTCTTTTAAACCGTCTAAATCCTCGATAATCAGAAGCTTTCCGACTAATTCATATTCGCCCCAATTGTACAAACTACTTTCGGTAATTCGGGTAAAACGAAGTACATCTTCTTGTGGCATTAAATCGGCTATTTTACTGATTAAATGGGTTTTTCCACTGCCTGAACTTCCTTGTACAATGGCGTGTAGCGGATGTTTGGTTTTATATGAACTTGCAATGATAAACAGTAATAATCGGCTATCTTGTTCGCCTACAATTCCGCTTTTTTCAATTAAATCATTCAATTGAAAAAATAAATCAGTGGTCATTTTAGGCTGTTCCAGAGGTGTTGGTACAGTTTCTTTTTCAATTGAAAAAGAAGGAGTAGAAGAAGAAAAATCAATTGATTTTCTTTTCTCTAAACAGCCTAAAACAGTGGCTTCATGGTAAGCGGTTAAGGTTTCGTTGACGTCTTTATCAAGCCATTCTACCGTAGAAAATGCTACTTTTAGATGAATCGTCTGAAGTAATTTTGCATACTTCAATGTCGCTGTTTGCCCCGCTTCATCTGTATCAAAACAGAAAATAATTTCTTCCAATTCATTTAGATTTTTGATTGCAGAAAGGATTTCGTTTGTTAAGCCATTCGTTCCAAAACAAGCAAGTATTTCATATTTTCGTAATTCTAAATTCGTACTTCGTAATTGGAGTAATGAAGCTGCATCAATAATACTTTCGGTTAAAATCAATTTTTTGGTTGTTGAACTTGGATAATTTGGATAAACTCCAGAACGATTTTTTAAGTAATAATGGTGAGCAGTGCTCACAGACGATTTATTCTTTTGACCACTTATAATCGATCTGAAGTAAAATGATACGGTCTGCCCGTGGCAGTTTTTGAGCGGAAAAACAAGGGATTTATTTCCGAATGGTTTATAGGATTGTCCGCCTGTTTTGCTGTTTGTTCCGTAGGGAATTAATAAGCCTAATTCTACACATTGGTTGATTAATTTCTCGTCTTTTCTCGACCCATGATGGAATTGTCCCGAGTTAAAGCCGACTTCTAATTCATCCACATTTAAGGCTCTGGAATGGCAATAGTTTTGAGCGGGTTCACTGCATAATAATCCTTTACGGAAACTTAGAAACATCTTTTGTAGAAACGCTGAATGGTCTGCGATTTGAGGAATGCGGTTTGGTTCGTTTACCGCAAAACGCTCTTCGCCAGCCAAACTTTTACACTTGTTTAGTGCTTCGTGTTTGCTCAATTTCTCATAATCTTGCACAAACTGAATGACATCGCCTGTTTTGGAACACGCATGACAATTGTAAAAATTCTTTTCCAAATTAACCTGTAAACTTGCCGTCTTATCCGAATGAAAAGGACATTTCAGCATATTGTTCTTAGGTTCTAATCCGTAATGATGTAGGATTTGAGATAATGATAAGCGAGATTTTATTTCTTGGATTTTCATTTGAAAAAATAATTAAAAAATTTTTACTAATCGTTTTCGCTTACAAACTTAGCGTTTTTGATTTTTAAAACAAATTCTTTTTGCTTTTTATTTTTCAACTGAATTAGTTATTTCACTAACTAAATTGTAATTTTGTAGAGTATATAATACATACGTAGTATGTTTTAAAGTTTATTTGCTATGGAAAATTTTGGAAAAAACTTGAAAGAATTAAGAAGCGGAAAAGGTTTTTCGCAAGAAGTGTTTGCTTCTAAGATTGGAGTTCACGTGACAAATCTTTCTAAATACGAAAGAAATATTTCGATTCCATCTTTAGAAGTAGCGGAAAAAATGGCGAAAATTTTGTCAATTTCTTTAGACGAATTAGTTTACGGAAACAATAAAGCAGATGCTATTTTACAGGATAATCAGTTGTTGAATTTATTTGCAGAAACACAACAATTAAATGATAATCAAAAAAATACAATCAAAGATTTATTAGAAGCTTTTATTTTAAAAAATAATCTGCAAAAACAATTAGCAATTTAATTACTTAAAAAATTAAATCATGGCAACACAAGATATTTTTATTTTTGAACCCGACACATCTGAACAAGCAAAAGCTTTGAAAGCCTTTGCTAAAGCTCTAAAATTAAAGTTTGAGATAAAAGAAAGTCCTTATAACCAAGAGTTTGTAACTAAAATTGAAGAAAGCCAAAAACAAGCGAAAGAAGGTAAAGTTACACGTGTAAGAAAAGAGGATTTAAAAGATTTTTTAGGCTTATAAGATGGCTTTTGATTTAGATTTTACCGACAAAGCAAACGAAGATATCGGGCGTCACAAGAAAGCTGGTAACAAAGCTGTACTTAAAAAGATGCTTGTTCTTCTTGAGGAACTGACCGAACATCCTTTCTCTGGAACAGGAAAGCCAGAGCAACTGAAACACAATTTATCTGGTTTATGGTCGAGACGAATTAATCAAGAACACAGACTTGTCTATGAAGTGGAGCAAAATACTGTAACGATTCATTCTGCTTTTGGGCATTATTTATAAAATAACAAAAGGCAAACAAACGTTTGCCTTTTGCTTTATTGAGAATGTTGGGTTGTTTTCCGGCAACACATCTGATACACTACCATTATTTTGATTTTAGTAATTCAACACTATATACAAACGATACAAAGCTAATTGTTATATAAATTAACAAATATAGGTAACCTATAAAAGAGGATTGAAAATTATAAACTTCATACTGCTTTTTTCTTATATAGTTATTTATAATTAAGAATAATCCTAAACAAAATAAAATAACTGGAATAATATAATTTTTATTAGGATAATGATTCTTCATTAGAATATAATTTATTAATGTTAAAATATTCATCCAAAGCATTATTGTGAAAAATACTGATGTTGTAAATGTTGAAACATCTTGATTACCTACTTTTTTTTGGAATTCAATAAAGTGGAATATGATGTAGTTTAAAATTTTTTTCATTATTGAGTGGGTTTTTCAAATAGATCCTTACCTGATGAATATTCATATATTGCCTTACCTCCAAAATAAATCAAGGAGGCTCCTGCACCAAATGGTCCTAAAAAACCTACACCGCTCATTATCATATCTACAGTAAACTCCGTGCCAGAGATTTGACCTGAGCCATACTGATAAATTGATACAACAGCACCTACTCCAGCTAAAGCATTTCCTGATATTTTAAGAACTTTTGCAGCTGATGCAACTTTTGAAGTTTTGATTGCTGAATTTAAAAGTGATGTTCTATAACTAGGACGAGTATATTCATCTAAAATTGTAAAATTAACTGTAGATTTAGTTTTAAGAGCTTTATCTAAATAAGATGTAGTTTTGGCAATTCCTTGTTCTAAACCTAAAGAAGTCAAATCATAATATTTATTATTTAAAATACCATCAATAAACTCATATTGAGGTATATAACTATTCGTGTTAGATTCTTTTTTATTACTATTTGTCACAGTAGTTTCAGCTAGCTGTATTACTGCACTTACAGTATTTGTTTCAGTATCATAAACATATTCATTATTAGGATCATCAATAAAAGGTTTAAATTCTGGAGTTTTTGGACAAGTAGGGCAAGTTTCAATATTTTGTTCAAATAAGCCAGTTGGATCAGAAAAATAAATTGGATTGTTAAAAGAGAAACGATAAGGAGTCCAATCAGGCATTACTTCAGCAAGTCCATCCTGAGACATAAATCTACCTATTGAAGCATCATAATTTCTGAAGTCCATAGCAGTCCAATTAAGACCTAATTCTTCTTGTAACTCTTTGCCGTTGTATTTGTATTCCTACATCCCTATACACTTCAAATTTTCAACACTACTTCAATTTTAATGAACGCTTCATTATCACTCAAATATAGTAAATTTCAATTGAAAAAAAGATTTTTTATTGGATAAGCCAAGCCATTTTTCGGTTTTTATTTTTCCCTTCTTTTTTGCTGTCCTGCTTTTTGATACAAACAGACATTCACTCCGCGCTCCCCGTTCATTTACGCCAGCAAAAAACAAGGTAAGCTATTTAACATAAAATTCCGTTCATTATAGGCGTTACAGCCCATAATTTATTTTATGTTTTCGCTCCGCAAATAGCCAAAATAACCCCGAAAAATGGCTTGTTTCGTTGTGTTTTTTTTCAATTGAAAGAAAAAGAACTATTGTAAAGGATGATGCTTGTCGATAGCATCTTGTAAGGCTTTGATTCCGGATTGTTTGTATTTCTCGGTTGTGTCCAGAAATTTATGCCCACAAAACAGCTGAACTGCCCGTAAATTATGCCCTTGACTGAGTAAATTAGTAATCACACTTTGTCTGATTTTAACTGAAGTTAATCGCTTATCAACTCCTTTTTGATAAGTCGATAACAGGTAATTGATGTCGTCTGCGGTGGTTGGACTTCCTAATTTATTGAGAATAAAATACGGTTGTTTTATTCGCTCTAATTCGGGTCGATCTTCCTGTAAATACTGATAAAATAAAAGGATTTGTTCTGCTTTTAAGGGCAAGGTTCTACTGTTGGTCATACCTGTTTCTCGGATGTAAATTTCTGCTTTTTCGAGGTCGATATCTTCGAGTAGAATTTGGGTAATTTCCTTGACCAAAACGGCTTGATGAACGAATAAACTCAGTATAATTTGATTGCGTTTGGCTAAAATAGGATAACGTTCTTTTCGTGGTTCAAGTAAGGTTTTCAGTTCTTTATCCGTCCATAAATCCTGTAATTGTACGGCTGTTGGTTTTGCATCCCGAAGCTTGATAAAGTGTGCAGGATTATCTTTTCTGACCTCTATTTCAATCAGATAATCATAGTATTTTTTGAGGGCATAGACCACACGTTTAATGGTTTTGGGTTGGTAACGATTCCGTAAAATCCCGATGTAGTGCATCAGCTGTGAATAGTGGCATTTTTCGTGATTTGGAAAGTGTTTTTTGAACCGATTGATCTCATATAAATAATTGCTAACAGTGCTTTTATGTAACTGTTTTTCAAGATAATTTTCTAAAGTCATACGGTTTTATTTTTGTGTAAATCTGTGTGGTACGCAGTAAATCATGTCCTAAAAAATCCCGAACCATTTCAACGGTCATTTCATTTTCAAGTAAATGTGTGGCAATGCTATGGCGCAGATTGTGCAAGCTAAAGCCTTGTTTATCTAATCCCGAACGTTTTAAAACACCACTAAAAACAGTGTAAATCTTGTTTCCGCTCATTGGTTTTCCGTTTGGATAAAGCAGTAAAATGGATTCATTTTCTCGTCTTTTTTTGGTTGTAATCAGGTACAACTTAAAATCCTCTACAAGCTTTGTTGTAAGCGGAATAACACGTCTTTTTTTTCCTTTTCCACTTCGAACATACAAACGTTTTTCAGTCAAATGAATATCTTCTACCGACAACTTTTCGACTTCTGTTCGCCTTAATCCACAGCCGTAACACAGGTTTAAAATCATCGTTTCGTCCAACGTTTCACAATTGCTGTAGAGTAGGGCAATTTGGTCGACACTTAAAACAGCTCGACTTTTATAGGCTGAACGTTTGATTTTTAACGTGTAAGGCGTTTTGATGAGTTGTTTTGTACGCAATAAATAGGCAAAGAACAAGCGAATCGCAAAGAGTTGAGAATGAATATAACTGTTACTTAATGGCTTTTTTCGACGGCTACTAATCACCGTTTTCAAATGAAAATAAAAAGCTTCAATATGATGACTTTCAATGGTTGTGATGAGTTGATGAGAATGCTCAAACAGGGCTTTGACGTGTTTAGGATAGTTGTCGACTATGTTTTTACAATAACCTAATTGCTGTAATTCTGTTCTAAATTCATCGAGTATATCTTGCATGACTATGACGGGTTTGTTCACATTGGTTTTTATTGTTTCTTATGGTGTTTACGAATCACTTTGTTAGATTTGAGGTTGTCTACTTTTGGAACATGGAACAATGGGATAGATTTAAGATGTTAGATTTTAGATTTCAGATAGTTAAGTCTAAAATAATTGTTCCAAGATTGTTCCTCATTGTTTCGTTCTCTCGTCGTACCTATCGTTTTACTTCTAATTTCGTACTTCTAACTTCTCAATTTGTAGCAGTATTTTTTCTTTAATAGTTTGTCTTAACTTCTGATAATCATCCCAATAATCCACTCTATAAGCGATTTTACGCAAGTTTCCTGCATATTTACTGGTTAAGTATTCGAGTTCAATCAAGCTGTTCATGTAGCGTGAACACTGCGCTTTGCTCATGTTAAACGCCAAACGGATTTCTCGTTGGGTAAAATCGATTTCAGATCCATTTGCATTTTCTTTGTGTGCTTTTTTGGCTAAATAGGCTTTTAGTTTTTCAAAAAACTGACGCAAACTCCCGTCTAATTCATCCACTTTTAGCACAATACTTTCAAAAAGAACCTCCGTTGCTTGCTTTAAATCTTCCACCTGTGTGATTAATTTTCCATCGTCTGTCAATTGTCTATTTTGCTGATTAATCAAGGTAATTTGGCGAACGATGCTTTGAAACATTTCGTTTAATCGTCTGATTTTATGCACTTCTTCGGGTAATTCTAATCGTGTTGCAAAGGGATTAATCACGTGATACGGCACAAGATTTCGGATGATATGTTGAACATCATGTTTGGTTTTTTCTTCGGATTGATGACTGACTTCGCCTGCATATTTTTGATTTTGATAGGCGATAATTCGGCGAGACTGTTCCTTACTTTCATCCACCGCCAACAGAAAACTACGGCTCATATTATCTTCGTAAATCTCGCCTTTTGTCGTGGCAGACAGCGAACTAAACACGCCACGAACTTCTTTTTTAACGGCTTTGATATTGCCTTTTTTATCTTTAATCGAGACAGAACTCGATAAACGTTGATTACTAATTAACTCTCGCATGGCAAACATGGCTTCTTCTTTTAAACCGTCTAAATCCTCGATAATCAGAAGCTTTCCGACTAATTCATATTCGCCCCAATTGTACAAACTACTTTCGGTAATTCGGGTAAAACGAAGTACATCTTCTTGTGGCATTAAATCGGCTATTTTACTGATTAAATGGGTTTTTCCACTGCCTGAACTTCCTTGTACAATGGCGTGTAGCGGATGTTTGGTTTTATATGAACTTGCAATGATAAACAGTAATAATCGGCTATCTTGTTCGCCTACAATTCCGCTTTTTTCAATTAAATCATTCAATTGAAAAAATAAATCAGTGGTCATTTTAGGCTGTTCCAGAGGTGTTGGTACAGTTTCTTTTTCAATTGAAAAAGAAGGAGTAGAAGAAGAAAAATCAATTGATTTTCTTTTCTCTAAACAGCCTAAAACAGTGGCTTCATGGTAAGCGGTTAAGGTTTCGTTGACGTCTTTATCAAGCCATTCTACCGTAGAAAATGCTACTTTTAGATGAATCGTCTGAAGTAATTTTGCATACTTCAATGTCGCTGTTTGCCCCGCTTCATCTGTATCAAAACAGAAAATAATTTCTTCCAATTCATTTAGATTTTTGATTGCAGAAAGGATTTCGTTTGTTAAGCCATTCGTTCCAAAACAAGCAAGTATTTCATATTTTCGTAATTCTAAATTCGTACTTCGTAATTGGAGTAATGAAGCTGCATCAATAATACTTTCGGTTAAAATCAATTTTTTGGTTGTTGAACTTGGATAATTTGGATAAACTCCAGAACGATTTTTTAAGTAATAATGGTGAGCAGTGCTCACAGACGATTTATTCTTTTGACCACTTATAATCGATCTGAAGTAAAATGATACGGTCTGCCCGTGGCAGTTTTTGAGCGGAAAAACAAGGGATTTATTTCCGAATGGTTTATAGGATTGTCCGCCTGTTTTGCTGTTTGTTCCGTAGGGAATTAATAAGCCTAATTCTACACATTGGTTGATTAATTTCTCGTCTTTTCTCGACCCATGATGGAATTGTCCCGAGTTAAAGCCGACTTCTAATTCATCCACATTTAAGGCTCTGGAATGGCAATAGTTTTGAGCGGGTTCACTGCATAATAATCCTTTACGGAAACTTAGAAACATCTTTTGTAGAAACGCTGAATGGTCTGCGATTTGAGGAATGCGGTTTGGTTCGTTTACCGCAAAACGCTCTTCGCCAGCCAAACTTTTACACTTGTTTAGTGCTTCGTGTTTGCTCAATTTCTCATAATCTTGCACAAACTGAATGACATCGCCTGTTTTGGAACACGCATGACAATTGTAAAAATTCTTTTCCAAATTAACCTGTAAACTTGCCGTCTTATCCGAATGAAAAGGACATTTCAGCATATTGTTCTTAGGTTCTAATCCGTAATGATGTAGGATTTGAGATAATGATAAGCGAGATTTTATTTCTTGGATTTTCATTTGAAAAAATAATTAAAAAATTTTTACTAATCGTTTTCGCTTACAAACTTAGCGTTTTTGATTTTTAAAACAAATTCTTTTTGCTTTTTATTTTTCAACTGAATTAGTTATTTCACTAACTAAATTGTAATTTTGTAGAGTATATAATACATACGTAGTATGTTTTAAAGTTTATTTGCTATGGAAAATTTTGGAAAAAACTTGAAAGAATTAAGAAGCGGAAAAGGTTTTTCGCAAGAAGTGTTTGCTTCTAAGATTGGAGTTCACGTGACAAATCTTTCTAAATACGAAAGAAATATTTCGATTCCATCTTTAGAAGTAGCGGAAAAAATGGCGAAAATTTTGTCAATTTCTTTAGACGAATTAGTTTACGGAAACAATAAAGCAGATGCTATTTTACAGGATAATCAGTTGTTGAATTTATTTGCAGAAACACAACAATTAAATGATAATCAAAAAAATACAATCAAAGATTTATTAGAAGCTTTTATTTTAAAAAATAATCTGCAAAAACAATTAGCAATTTAATTACTTAAAAAATTAAATCATGGCAACACAAGATATTTTTATTTTTGAACCCGACACATCTGAACAAGCAAAAGCTTTGAAAGCCTTTGCTAAAGCTCTAAAATTAAAGTTTGAGATAAAAGAAAGTCCTTATAACCAAGAGTTTGTAACTAAAATTGAAGAAAGCCAAAAACAAGCGAAAGAAGGTAAAGTTACACGTGTAAGAAAAGAGGATTTAAAAGATTTTTTAGGCTTATAAGATGGCTTTTGATTTAGATTTTACCGACAAAGCAAACGAAGATATCGGGCGTCACAAGAAAGCTGGTAACAAAGCTGTACTTAAAAAGATGCTTGTTCTTCTTGAGGAACTGACCGAACATCCTTTCTCTGGAACAGGAAAGCCAGAGCAACTGAAACACAATTTATCTGGTTTATGGTCGAGACGAATTAATCAAGAACACAGACTTGTCTATGAAGTGGAGCAAAATACTGTAACGATTCATTCTGCTTTTGGGCATTATTTATAAAATAACAAAAGGCAAACAAACGTTTGCCTTTTGCTTTATTGAGAATGTTGGGTTGTTTTCCGGCAACACATCTGATACACTACCATTATTTTGATTTTAGTAATTCAACACTATATACAAACGATACAAAGCTAATTGTTATATAAATTAACAAATATAGGTAACCTATAAAAGAGGATTGAAAATTATAAACTTCATACTGCTTTTTTCTTATATAGTTATTTATAATTAAGAATAATCCTAAACAAAATAAAATAACTGGAATAATATAATTTTTATTAGGATAATGATTCTTCATTAGAATATAATTTATTAATGTTAAAATATTCATCCAAAGCATTATTGTGAAAAATACTGATGTTGTAAATGTTGAAACATCTTGATTACCTACTTTTTTTTGGAATTCAATAAAGTGGAATATGATGTAGTTTAAAATTTTTTTCATTATTGAGTGGGTTTTTCAAATAGATCCTTACCTGATGAATATTCATATATTGCCTTACCTCCAAAATAAATCAAGGAGGCTCCTGCACCAAATGGTCCTAAAAAACCTACACCGCTCATTATCATATCTACAGTAAACTCCGTGCCAGAGATTTGACCTGAGCCATACTGATAAATTGATACAACAGCACCTACTCCAGCTAAAGCATTTCCTGATATTTTAAGAACTTTTGCAGCTGATGCAACTTTTGAAGTTTTGATTGCTGAATTTAAAAGTGATGTTCTATAACTAGGACGAGTATATTCATCTAAAATTGTAAAATTAACTGTAGATTTAGTTTTAAGAGCTTTATCTAAATAAGATGTAGTTTTGGCAATTCCTTGTTCTAAACCTAAAGAAGTCAAATCATAATATTTATTATTTAAAATACCATCAATAAACTCATATTGAGGTATATAACTATTCGTGTTAGATTCTTTTTTATTACTATTTGTCACAGTAGTTTCAGCTAGCTGTATTACTGCACTTACAGTATTTGTTTCAGTATCATAAACATATTCATTATTAGGATCATCAATAAAAGGTTTAAATTCTGGAGTTTTTGGACAAGTAGGGCAAGTTTCAATATTTTGTTCAAATAAGCCAGTTGGATCAGAAAAATAAATTGGATTGTTAAAAGAGAAACGATAAGGAGTCCAATCAGGCATTACTTCAGCAAGTCCATCCTGAGACATAAATCTACCTATTGAAGCATCATAATTTCTGAAGTCCATAGCAGTCCAATTAAGACCTAATTCTTCTTGTAACTCTTTGCCGTTGTATTTGTATTTATAGTTAGTATTCGCAAGATTGGTATTGTTGTATCCACTATGTTTCAATCCAAAAGGATAATAGTTGTTCTCCTCCAATATTTTTAACGAGCCATTTGCTTCTTTTTGATAACTCAATCTTACATTACCCAAATGATCGGTGTAATTGTAAACATAATTAAATGTTGTACCATCTGTTACATTTACATAGCCTTCTGCTGTTGGAAAAAATTGTAATACACTATTTTGATACTGAAAACCTCCTAAGTAATCTGTAGTGGTCACTGTAGTACCATCTGTTACAACCTTTCTTAGCTTAACTCCACTTGCATCGTACGTATAGTTAATCTTTTTGGATGCATTCCAAAGAACTTCTGTTGGTAAATTTAAGTAATTATACGTAATTGCTGTTATTTCTTTGTTTAAATCTTTGGTAAGATTACCATTAAGATCATATTTGTAATCATTTTTAGGATCTTCAATTGTTGTTCCGCTGTATTTATTCTTATCAGCGAAACCATCTTCTGTTCTGTTGTCAGAAACATTAAGAAGTTTATTCGAATTAGCTTGATAATCGTATGTTAAATCATCGATTGTAAATAGATTATTGTTCAATAAGTTTCCATTACGTGTAAAACCTTTTATATTCCCATTATAATCGTAGCCTTTTACATATTCATTATAAGCACCAACATTGGTAGAACCTCCTATAAAACCAGTTTGTATTACAGCAAAATCTGCCGTTAACAGTCGATTTAATCCATCATAATCAAATCTATAGGTTTTATATGAATCTTGTTCATTGGTTTTCCAAGAAACTCCAGATATATTTCCATTGAAATGAGAACCGTAGTTGATATTAAATGAAAATAATTTTGGTCTAATAGCTTGTTCTACATCGTTTATATCTGTTAACCAACCTCTAATATTATACTTATAATCTACCGTTTGTAATGGATTAGAAGCAACCGTGTTTCCAACTTTCTTACTCGTCAACTGATTGATTTCGTTGTACGAATTTTGAACAATGTATTCTATTGCACCATTATTAATTTGGTGTGTTTGATACTTTAATAATTCATTCTCATAATATTCAAAACCTTCATTGATTGTTATTTCTGCTCCTATATCCGTTGGTTTGTGCTTGGTAACTGTATGCTTAACCTTTCCTCTAAAATCTAAAATAGATGCGGTTGTTTGATATCCTTTCAAATAATTATCTAAGTGAGAAGCTACTGGACGAATATATTTCGAATCATAATATGTATACGCTTTGTTCCACGTTGCAGTACCTAATACATTGGTATAACTTGCAACAGCTAAACCTTTGGTTTTTGTATCATCAACCCCAACAACTTTTTGATTATCTATAGACGAAGGTGTAACACCTAAATTTTGATAATGATCGTAATAATTAACAGATTGAACGGTTAAGCTTCCGTTAGGAAATTGCGCATTGGTATAGAAAATATTTTGTCCATTATTAGCAAATACAGTTGGTACTCTTTCTTCATTATTAGCCGTTTTTTTATTGTTCAAAGCGGTTTGCATTGAACCTCGTGTCGCTGTATTTTTAAAGAAACCTGAATACACCATTCTTCCAAATTTATCGTATTTAAAGAAAGTCCATCCTTTTTCAACTGCCGTTCGTTGATTGATATCTTGTTGTAAGGTTAAACGATCTTGGTTATCATACACCATAAATTCACGTCCTTTTCCAGGAAGTTGTTTTTCAACTAACCTGTTCTTTTCATCATAAAAATATTGATAACCTAATTCGGCAAGATTATTTCTGTAAGAATTGATATTTCCATAATCGGTATTTATTAATTGTGGTGGAAGAACAAAGGTTAAATTACCATAAATATCGTACACGTAATACGTATCATGATTACCAGACGAATTTAAAGGAGCTACTGTTTTTGATTCGATGTGAATTCTTTTCAGAACAACTCTCCCTTCTTTGTCTTTAAATTCCTCAATAGGTTGACCATTCTCATCTGTTGTAATCGTTTTATATAAAGCTCCTCCTGAATATGTTATAGAATTACTTAACGTTAAAGTTGGATTGGTAGTAGGATCTGCTACGCCAAAATTAAAAACTTCTCCATCTGAATTTGTTGCATATTGAAATCCTATCTCATGACCTGCTCCTTTCATCCAGTCTCTTCCTGGAGCAGCCTGAAATAACACTCGGTTTAAAGGTGAATTCTCAAATGTTTTTTCTGAATAAGGAATATAGTCTCCTGTCGTTTCTAAGTAAAAAGTATCTCCTGTTGCTCCAGTATTTAGTTGATTACTTGCTCCAGAAATAGGAAAAGGCAAATATTCTTTGGCTTGACGCCCAAAACCATCATATTCAAATGGTGTTACAATCGTATTACCTGTAGGTGAAGCACCTACTTGCAAGGCTTGTTTTTCACGTCCTAGACCATCAAAATAAACAACAGTTTCTTTCTTTTCAGAACAATCGGCTTTTAAACATTCGACTGTTTTAATGTAATTCTCCGTAGAGGTTTGTGCATATACACTACCACTTCCTAAAGTCAGAAGCGTACCGTATATAAAATTTTTATAAAAGTGTTTCATCTCGCTATAGCTTAAGGTTGTTTGTAGTTGTACTCAAAGGTTTTTAATACTTCTTGTTTATCATTTACGATAGATTGCAAACGGTTAGCTGCATCATAGTTGTAATATTCTGTTTGTCCGTTTGGCCCTGTAATACTCGTGACACCAACAAGAGGTTGATAGATATAAGAAGTGATCATAGCTTGAGGTAATGCTGTTCGTAAACTAGCAAAAGAATCTTTCGTTAAAGTACCATTGTTGCTTGCTATTTCTAAATTTTGAATAAAACTACTAACCTCTGATAAAGAAGCTCCTTCTATTTTAGCGATAGGATATTGACCGCCATATCCCCAAATAATAGAAACAGGAATTCCATTTTCTAAAGTATATTGTGTAAGATTACCTTTAGCATCATAACTGGTGTAAGTTATTTTTCGGTCGGCTGTAGTTTTAATATTGACACCATTTCCTTTCTTTTGATGAACAGCAGCTTTCTGAACGATTCCATTGAATAAATTATATTGATTATGAACTTCAGAAATATATACGCCATCAACACTTTGTTTGACAACAACTGGCTCTGCAATGCGGTTAGCATCGGTTAGTTCTTTCATGTAATCTTCTTGTCCAACTAAATCAGGTGGATATTGGTATTCCGTAGTTAATGTTTCGTTTTTGCTGTTTTTGGTTGTTACACTTGCTGGATACAAATGTTTATAAGTAGGTGAATAGTGATTTTCTGTTGTTATCACTATACTATCATTTGGAAAAAAATCAGTTGTTGTTGTTCTAATATTTTGTATCCATGCATTATCTATTGAAAAAGGAGCATATTCAAATTTAGCAAAAACAAAACCATTCTCATCTTGTACTTTTGTAATATCTAAACCATATTCTATTCCAGAATGATTTGGAAGTGCACTTGATGAAAATCTATTTAAAAATCTATCTTCATTGTAATCAAATATAGTTTTTTTTACTATTGTATTCTCATTATCTTTTAAAACCTCCTCTTTAACTTTTCCTTGTAAAAAAGCTTCATTACATATAGGATATATAAAATTTGATGTTCCATAACCATCAAAACGCGTAGAACATCCGCTATTATTATACATTGTCAGTTTTGTGTAATTTTCACTTTCCTTTTTTAAATTTTTATACGTTTCAGTTACGTATTTATATAATACAGATTTTCCATTTATTGTATTAATTTGCCACCCAGGATTGTTTGTTATTATCCTTTGTTTTCCAGCTAATTTAGTATCTCCTTTAGTAAAATTTGAGGTATAAAAAGTTCTGAATTGATTTTCACCATATAAGGTTC
The DNA here is from genome assembly GCF_013488205.1 of Empedobacter falsenii. NCBI lineage: Bacteria > Pseudomonadati > Bacteroidota > Flavobacteriia > Flavobacteriales > Weeksellaceae > Empedobacter > Empedobacter falsenii. The sequence continues at coordinate 3,038,296 of NZ_CP040908.1, forward strand.
CACTTTCTTTTGTTGTTTCTGGAATCGCATAAGTATAATCTCTAGTAATCGTATTATTATTGTTATCATCAAGAGTAATGTTTTTAACTCTTATAGTTCCTATAGATTCATTATGTTCAGGTACAATAAAAGTTTCTCTTTCAATCCATGATAATGTTGCGTAACAATCAATAGATTTTTCAGTTAAATGATCATAACCTTTTTCAATAGACATTTTAAAACTTTTACCTTCAATATCTGATGCTTTGTAAGGCGTTCCATTTCCCAATGTATATTGATAAGGATTTTTTATTATGTTTTGATTAGTAGATTTATTTAGAACGGATAAATAACAATTTCCAACTGTTTCTACTCCTGAACCATTATCATTATCTCCTGTGAAATTTAGTTTAACATCATATATTCGTATATTATTTCCTTTTCTCGCCTCAAAATCTAAATAATCATATGTAGACCTAGTATTATAAGTTTTTTCTACATGATAAATAATAGAATCAACACTTTCTTTCTTAAAATATTGATCAGCTTCATATTTAATAGTTAAACTTCCTTTTGTTGGGTATATAATCTTTTTTAGATTTCCTATGATTCCATATTCAAGATTAGGTTTTTTATCAGCTCCTCCATAAAAAGATGTATTCCCTTTAAAGTTAGTTATGGTAGCTGCTGGGATAGAAGACATCTGTCCGCTTTTACCATTATAAACCCCCCAATAATCTTGCGCAAAAGAGAAACGATTAATTAATGGTTTTTCTTCATAATATTCTAATCTATATTTTTGATTAGAAAATATCTCTTCAATCTCTTCTAATTTTAATCGTTTATCAATACCTTTAATTAATCTACTATCAATTAAGTTCATTTGCCTTGTTAAATCTTGATGAATATCAAGCGAAGGAGAAACAAAATAATTTGCGGTTTGGTTTAACTTAAATTTTTTAATAGGTTTACCATTATAGTCTATTACAATAATTTCTTCTAAAAAAACTTCTCCTGGTAAATCTTGTCGTTCTTTTTTACTATTATTTACATTATAATTAAATTCAATTGCATTATTCTCATACTTTATCCTTTTTAATACAGGTTCATTTGAAGATGAATAATACAAGCAAAAAGGCGATATATTAGGACCTGAACCTTGCGAATCATCATTAAAATAATTAACTGCTTTTATTTCATCAACTTTTTTTTGTTCTGAAAAACCAGTAGCAAACATGGTATGCGCAGGATGTTCATATTCATATTTAATTATTTTTTTATTTTTGGTTAAAATTTTTTCTAATATATATGTAGAATTTGAAGCTTCGGCCAAAACTGAGGCACAAGTGTTATAGTTATAACTTGACATTGGACTTGAAAAGAAAAATTCATTTCCTTGATCATCTATAATTATTATTGTACCATCTTGCTTTTTAATTTCAATAGGATAATATGGGATAGTAATTCCTTTTGAATTTTTAGAATCAATAATAAATTTCCCTGAATAGTTTCCAATACTATAAGAATAAATATCTGGTTTATATTCTTCTATTGGTTCCATCCCATTTCCTACTGCGGCCATTGCAATCTGATAAGAAGGATTGTCTGCACTTGTAACATCATTAGGATAAAATGTTCCTGGATCAAATATTTCTCTTGTATTATAGTAATCTTTGGCTCCTACAACTTGCATTGTCAATGATGGACCTGCATTAAGATTCCAACCTAAACCTACTCTTGAAGCTATTTCATCTACTTTAACACCTGCTGTTGAGTAATCTAACTGTATAGGTATAGTTAATCCATCAACCTGAATTGTGTAAATAGGGATATTAAAGTTTGCTACACCTGTATAACTACCTGCAGGAATATCAACGAATTTTGCAAATGCATATGCTTCAGGTGTTTTAGGATATAAATCTATATTATAATTATTACTATTTTCTCCTATACTCACCTGTCCAAAAACATTTCCTACAGCTAATAAAATAAATAGCACTATTTTTTTCTTCATAATTACTTTTTAATAATTTTAATAGATTCGGTTTGGTTGTCGGTTTTGATTTTTAGGATGTAAACACCAGCTGGATAATTCCCTAACGAAATTGGTGTTGAACGATACTTCACCTCTTTAGTTTGCAAATGTTGACCGGTTAAATTATAAACTTCAATTATTGCTTTTTCAAACTCTTTGTTGATTAAAACATTTACAAAATCACGTGTAGGATTTGGGTAAGTTTCAACGTATACTCGTTTGATATCATCTTCTTCTTTTCCGAGTTTCACTAAATAAAAATCCGATTGACCTTTGTTTCCTTTAGCTTGTTGAGTAGAATTTCCAAATAGAATGATTGAGCCATCACGAGTGGTGATTGCTTTTTCGAGATAATTGAATCCCTCTTCTCCAAACTGTTTGTTCCAAACCTTTGAACCATTTTCATCAAAAGATTGAGTGATGTAATAACTCTCGATAGAATGATTGTTACTTTTTAATTGCCCTAACGTAGAGATTTTATTCGCTGTTAGAAGAAATTTATTATCAATTAATTTGATTTCTGTAATAGTCAAATCATTATCTATTTCTAATTCGGTTGTTTTTTGAGTTTGAAAAGTAAAATCGGTTTGAATAACCTTTGGGTTTAACTTATTTTCAGCCTTTTCTAGAATAGAAAACAAATAACCATTTTCATGTTCTTGAAATGAAATCAACTGATTTTCTGAATTTAAATTTAAATTCTGTTCAGAGATTATTTCTCCTTTTTGAGTAATCTGAACTATCCAAGCTCCATTAGAAGTTTGATCTATCGTTTTATTTCCACTTATAGGAGAGTTCGAATTGCCAACTAAAACAAAACCGTCTTTCGTTTCTATAACCGATTTGATTTTATCATCAAATGATCCACCATACGTTTTTTCCCAAAGGATTTCTCCTTTTTCATTTAGTTTGATGATGTAATAATCGTTTCCTCCAAAATTCTCGCTCTTTTTGTACTGAGAAGGTGTTGAGTTAGAATTAGCAGCTATTAAATATCCTTTATCTTTTGTTCGAATAATTTCTACAGGAATGTCATTCCCATTTCCGCCAAAAGAATTTTGCCATTGTGTTTTTCCTTGTGCATCAATTTTTATAACCCAAATATCTTCGTTCCCTTGGTTTTCACTTATTTTATCGCCAGATTTTGAAGATGTAGAAGCCCCTACTAAAACATAACCACCGTCAGAAGTAGATTGAGCTGCATATAAAAAATCTGAACCATTTCCTCCAAAAGAATTTTGCCATTCTTGTTGACCGTTCTCATCCATTTTCCAAATGAAATAGTCTAAACTTCCTTGATTTTTCTTTTGAATATCTCCTATTGTATTAGAAGCAGAACTCCCTAAAATCAAGAAACCATAATCGGGTGTAGAAATCGCATTGTATAAATATTCTGCTTGTTCTCCTCCTATAGACTTTTCCCACATTATATCTTGTTGTGCTGAAATAGTATACATAGAAAATAAACAGAATACCGACAGTAGAGTTTTTCTCATATATCAATATTTACTTTTTTGCAAAAATAGTCTTTTTTACTATATTGACATTATAACGAAATCTATTCTATATCAATAATGTAATTTATATTTTCAATTTTACAAATCTCAAACAATTATCTAAAAATAAATTACGGTTTTACGTAAAATAAAATCCAAAAAAATAATTTCCCTACTATAGTAATTACATTTAAAAGAATTGCACGCCAAAAAACATCAAAATAGAAAAGGAGCTAATTAATAGCTCCTTTTTTATTTTGGAAAGTTTTTTTGCTAATTATTGTTTAGTAAATTAATATGCTTTCGCATATAAAACTCTGTATTTTGCAGGTTTTCCAGAGAAAACATCAACTCCTTCTGTAGGCGTTTCAAAAGCTTGAGGAATACAACGAATTGTTGCTTTCGTCGCATTTTTTACCGCTTCTTCTGTTTCTTCTGTTCCGTCCCATAAAGCTGAAACAAAACCACCTTTATTTTCGATAATATCTTTGAACTCTTCAAAAGTTGTTGCTTCTGTTGTATGAGTATCTCTAAAATCTGACGCTTTTTGGAATAAATTAGTTTGAATATCTTCTAATAATTTCTCTACTTCAGTTGACACATTATCCAACGCAATAAATTGTTTTTCTAATGTATCACGACGAGCAACCTCAACATGACCTTTTTCTAAATCTTTTGGTCCAATTGCAATTCGTACAGGAACACCTTTCAATTCGTATTCAGCAAATTTCCAACCTGGTTTCGTTTTATCATCATCATCAAATTTGATCGAAATTCCTTTCGCTTTCAATTCTGATGAAAATTTATCCACTACTTGACGAATTTCTTCTAATTGTTCTTCTGTTTTATAAATTGGAACAACAACAATCTGAATTGGTGCCAATTTTGGAGGTAAAACTAATCCTAAATCATCAGAATGCGTCATAATTAATGCCCCCATCAAACGAGTAGAAACTCCCCAAGAAGTTGCCCAAACATATTCTTGTTTTCCTTCTTTACTAGCAAATTTTACATCAAAAGCTTTCGCAAAGTTTTGCCCTAAAAAGTGAGAAGTTCCCGCTTGTAAAGCTTTTCCATCTTGCATCAACGCTTCAATTGTGTACGTGTCATCTGCACCCGCAAAACGCTCAGAATCTGACTTTCTTCCTTTTACAACTGGAATTGCCATAAAATTCTCTACAACATCCGCATACACTTCTTGCATTTGTTGCGCTTCTGCAATTGCTTCATCTTTTGTTTCGTGTGCTGTGTGTCCTTCTTGCCATAAAAATTCGGCAGTTCTCAAAAACAAACGCGTACGCATTTCCCAACGCACAACATTTGCCCATTGATTAATCAAAATTGGTAAATCGCGGTACGACTGAATCCAACCTTTGTATGTACTCCAAATAATTGCTTCTGAAGTTGGACGAACTATTAATTCTTCTTCTAATTTTGCTTCTGGATCTACAATTAATTTTCCTTTATTATCAGGATCATTTTTCAATCGATAATGTGTTACAACTGCACATTCTTTTGCAAAACCTTCTGCGTTTTTTTCTTCAGCTTCGAATAAACTTTTAGGAACAAATAAGGGGAAATAAGCATTTTGATGACCTGTTTCTTTAAATCTTTTGTCTAATTCTGCTTGTAGTTTTTCCCAAATAGCATAGCCATATGGTTTGATCACCATACACCCTCTAACCTTGGAATTTTCAGCTAAATTTGCTTTTACAACAAGCTCATTGTACCACTTAGAATAATCCTCAGCACGAGTTGTTAATTTTGCCATAATCTTTTATATTTGTTGATAAGTTTCGTATCTTTACTTGGCATAAAAATTGCCTTTAAATTTATGCAAATTTAATTATTACAAACGATGTAAATTTATAATTATGAACAAAGTTTATAAAATTTCTAATAAAATTTCTGCAACTACATTAATTCTTGTGGCTGCATTAGGAATTTCATCTTGTTCGACTTATCAACCAAGTGGTTACGAAAGCGACGGAGTTTACTATAATCCGAAAACAGATAAAACCTATCAACAAGCTCAACCACAATATGGAAACGAGCAAGGAGAACAAGAAAATCAAGGGGAAATAAAAATTGGTAGTCCATACTTTGATGCAGAAGGAAATGGTGCTGAACAATTTTATTACCAAGATGATGTTGATAGTACAAATGATAATACTCAATCTAAATCAGCAACCAAAGTTAAAATTAACGGATATGGTTTAGGTGGTTACAATTATTTTGGAAACAACTATTACACACTTACTTATAACGGATCAAGTAATTATGACTGGGGACGTAATGATGGTGTAGAAATTAATATCTGGAACAACTATCCTTGGTACAATTACGGATGGGGAGGTTTCTACAATCCATATCGTTGGGGATATTACAATCCTTGGTATGGTGGATGGTACGGAAACGGATTTGGTATTTCATTCGGATGGGGATGGAACGATCCATGGTATAATGGATATTATGGTTGGGGTTGGAATAGACCTTACTATGGTGGATATTATGGAGGTTACTACGGTTGGAATAACGGTTGGGGTTACGGTTACGGATATCCAGGTTATTACGGATATGGATACAATCGTCCAAGAGGAATTTATTCTCAACCAGGTTACAGAAACGGTGGTCGTTTAAATAACACGATTAATTCTACTCGTCCTGTTGGAAGCTTAAATGGTAGAAACAACCAAATCTCTACAGGTTTAAGACCTACTCGTGATAATACAATTAATACTACAACACGTCCAACTCGCGAAGTTAGACCAGGTACAGACCAAAGTCAAATTAACGGAACTCGTCCTACAAGAGAGGTTAGACCTACTATTGATCAAGGACAAATGAATAATACACGTCCAACTCGTGAAGTAAGACCAAGTGTAGACCAAAGTCAAATTAACGGAACTCGTCCTACAAGAGAAGTAAGACCTACTGTTGATCAAGGGCAAATGAATAACACACGTCCAACTCGTGAAGTAAGACCAGCGCAAACACAACAGCCTACTTACAACACAAGACCGACTCGCGAAGCGCAACAATATCAACAACCAACAAGAAGCTATGACAGAACAAATAGCATGAACAATTCTCGTTCATCATATTCAACACCTTCTCCAAGTAGAGGTAGCAGTATGAGTAGCGGAAGCATGGGAGGTGGTTCTCGCGGAAGTAGCACAGGAGGCGGAGGTTCTCGTGGTGGAGGAAGAAGATAACTAGATTTAGATCATATATAAATGAAAAAAATATTATTAAGCCTTTGTACCTTAGCTGGTACATTGGCTTTTGCACAACAAAACAAAGGGTACGAAACTCAGTATTCTACAAATGCTATAAATTTATATTCGCAAGATATTAACAGCGGAAATGCTAAATATATTGGTGTTGGTGGGGCTGTTGGTGCATTAGGAAGTGACATTACTTCTGTCGAGCAAAATCCTGCTGGATTAGGAGTAGCAATTAACTCTGACGTACAAGTAACAGCTGGTGTTTCTACTTTTAGTAACAAAACTAATTTCGGAACAAATATCAAAGAATCTGAAAGTAATTTTGATTTCCAACAATTTGGAGGAACATTTGTTTTTGCAAATGAAGCTTCAAAATGGAATCGTTTCACAGTTGGTGTCGCTTATCTTAATCAGCGTTTAGACAATTATTCATCAATTGGAACAAATGAAGGAATTAAATTTGATAATCCAAATGGAACTTTCAATGGTTACATTAAAGATATAGATGGATACAAATCTAAATTCTCTGTTAATTTAGGAACTAGCTATGACGACAAAGTCTACTTAGGATTTGGATTAAACTTCCACGAAACTAACTATTCGGGATACGAACAATATGCAGAGCGTGATGACGACAATGGAAAAACTTATGTATACAATGCAGATGGAGCTCCATATAGTGAAATTGGGCAAGGATTTTCTTTCTCTTTAGGTGCTATTTACAAAGTGAATCACAATGTACGTTTAGGAGCGGCTTATCATTCTCCTGTTTGGTACAATGTTTCGGAAGATTATTATGCAGCAAACTTCATCAATAACGGAACTGCTGTAGATTCTTATTATATGTATTCTTCTGATTACGATATGACACGTGGTGGTCGCCTTGTAGGAAGTTTAGGTTTTGTTGTTGGTAAAAATTTATCACTTGGTGCTGATTATACGTACCACATGAACAATGATACAAAATTAAAACCATCACAATATTTTAATTCTTCTAATAATTTCATCAATGATTTTGTAAAAAATTCAAGTGAAGTTAGAGTTGGTGCAGAATACCGTGTAGATCGTTTCAAAGTAAGAGCGGGTTATAATTATGTAACTTCTCCTTACAAAGATTTTACAATGGATATTGCAAACGAAAACAATGTTGTAACAAATGCAGCTGTTTTATCGAAAGCATTTCAAGGAGATATTAATCGTGCAAGTTTTGGTTTAGGATATGATTTTGGTGGATTCTATATCGATGCGGCTTATCAATATCAAACTCAAAAATATCAACAGTTGATTGGTGGAACAGATTATATTAATACTAATAATGAATTTGTTTCTTTACCTAACACTTACGCTCCAAAAGTTAAATTAAACAACAATTTATTCTTATTGACATTAGGTTGGCAATTCTAATAAAGAAAATAGATATAAAAAATCGGATGAAATTCATCCGATTTTTTTGTAGTACTAAATATTAACTTATCATAGTTTTAAACAAAAACTATTAGTTTATTCTTTTGATAGAAGACATTCCAGAAGTGCTCACTTTCGTTTTCAAACTATTTTCGTCTACATAACGAACAGAACTCGCTCCAGAACTATCAGCAGTCAAATTATTCACAGCCCAAACTGTTGTAGAACTTGCTCCTGAACAATCAACAACTACATTCGCAGCTTTCAATTCTTTTCCAACAAATGAAGAAGCTCCCGAAACTGAAATGTTTAAATCCTGTACATTTCCAGAAATTTTCATACTTGATGCACCAGAATTATCAACCGAAATAGAATTAGAAACTACATCTAATTTCAAATTACTTGCTCCTGATAAATCAACCGCCATTTTTTCTACTTTTTGCGTTGGTAAAACCGTTACATTCGTTGCTCCAGAAAGATTAAATGAACGTAATTTTTGATGTGAGAATTTAATTTTAATAGAAGAATTTTTCAAATTTACTGTTCCATTAATTTTCATCACCAAAACACCATTCTTCACTTCAGTCGTGATTCTATTCATAATATTATCTGGTGCTTCAACAGAAATTTGACCATTATAATTACCATCCTCAACTGTAACACTTATTGCACTACTTACGTCAATCCCTTCAAAAGAAGCAACTTTACGCGTTTCCGTAACTGTATTACTACTCGCTTCTACTCGATCTAAATAATTAGAAGCTGGTGATTTAGAATTTAAATCGACCGAACAACTCGCAAATCCTAACGAACTGAATATTAAAATTGGAAGAAAAATGTATTTCATATAGATGTCTTTTATTATATAGACGCATTAACTTCTAAAAAGTTACAAAAAATATTCACTTTATTTATCATTCTAAATCAATCCGTCATAAATATTTAGTAATTTCGCTAACTATGAAAATCATCAGTTACAATGTAAATGGAATTCGCGCTGCGATGACGAAAGGTTTGGTTGAATGGTTAGAGGCTGCACAACCAGATGTTTTATGTATTCAAGAAACAAAAGCAATGCAAGAACAAGTGGACACAAAACCTTTTGAGGAATTGGGTTATCACATTTATTGGCATGCAGCAGAGAAAAAAGGATACAGCGGAGTGGCTATTTTCTCGAAAATAAAACCAAATCATGTACAAATAGGAACTGGAATAGATTATATTGACAGAGAAGGTCGCGTTTTGAGACTTGATTTTGACAATGTTTCGGTAATTAGTTTGTATTTGCCAAGTGGAACAAATATTGATCGATTAGACTTTAAATTACAATTTTGCGAAGATTTTAAAGATTATATCAAAGAACTTAAAATCTCTCATCCAAACATTGTAATTTGTGGCGATTATAACATTTGTCACGAAGCAATTGATATTCACGATCCTGTTCGTAATGCAAAAGTTTCTGGTTTTTTACCTGTCGAAAGAGAATGGATGACTGCTTTTCTTGATGAATGTAATATGATTGATTCTTTTCGTTATTTTGTAAAAGAACCTCATCATTATTCGTGGTGGTCTTACCGTGCAAATGCGCGCAATAATAACAAAGGTTGGAGAATCGATTACAATATGGTGAGTAATACATTAGAAAAAAATATGACACGTGCGACAATTTTACCAGATGCGAAGCACTCAGATCATTGTCCTGTTTTATTAGAATTAGACGTTTAAGATTATATAAATGAAAAAAATTGTACTTTGTTGTTTCGCTCTTTTTGCTATTGCAAGTTGCGTTCCTCAGAAACAACACCAAGAATTGGAAGCTAATTATTACAAAGCTTTAGACGATCAATCGAATACATCTAAAGAATTGACATTAGCGAATTTGAAAATCGAGAATCTTGAAAAAGATTTAGCAAAAACAAAAAGCGAATTATACATCAAAGATACAGCTTTATCAAATGCACAATCTATGATTAGAATGGCTCAAAAAGAGCACGATACTAATTTGCAAGAATTATATTCTGCTTTGAATAGTTCTGGAGAAAAATCGAAACTTTTCTATACTCAATTGAATGAAAAAGAAAAACAAGTTGCTGATTTGACTCAAAAAGTAAAAGATTTGGACGCTAAGATTGATCAAAAAGATACAGAAATCTTTAATCTAAAAAGACAAATCTTAACACAAGAGATTAATCAAAAGGTTTCGGAAGCAACAGCTACGCCTCCTAAAACAACAACTCCAGCAAAAACTGGAACAAAAAAATAAGCAATAAAAAGTCTTACACCAAAATGTAAGACTTTTTTTATTCTCCAAATCGAAGTAACTTTGCAACAACTAAAAAGTTTTAATGAAAGTTATTTGCGAAACAAAAAGTTTGATCTTACGAGAGTTTTTTGAGATTGATGCATTCGAATTATTTCAATTAAATTCTGACAAAGAATTGATGAAAATCGTCAACGAAAAACCGTATAAATCTGAAGACGAAGCGAAGTTTTTTATCGAAAATATGGAGAAACATTACCAAGAACATGGTTTTGGTCTATGGGGTGTTCACGAGAAAAAAAGCGGACGATTTGTTGGTTGGGGAGGTTTGCGTCAAACAAAATACGGCGCAGTTATCAACATTCGTTTGAAACGTAAATTTCAGAACAAAGGTTACGGAACAGAAGTTTTGAATGAAATTGTAGATTATGCAAAAAATGAATTGAAGTTAGATAAAATAGCTGCTAAAGCAAATGCAAATCAACCAGAAACATTGAAACTTTTACAAAAATCTAAACTTCAACAATCAGAAGAGAACGAATTAATTTTTAAATTATAAAAAATAAAAAAAGCCTTGATAATAATTTACCAAGGCTTTTTATTGAAAAAAATCTCTTTCTGCAATCAATGTCTTTTTTCCATCAACTACTCTATACTTTTTTATCCATAGTTGTTTCTGATTATAAACATACTCAAACTCTTCAGTTCGATGTTTATTATAACCTCCAATCATAATTATTGGATATTCTTTTTCTGGAATACTTTTCCTTTCAAGTTTGATTACATTTTGAAATTTATCATACTGATATTGTTCAATATCAACTTGTAATTGATTTTGGGTATAATAATAATTTTTAACTGATTTTACATTTCCCAAATCATCATATAAAAATTCTTTTTTTAAACTAAAAGCAGAATCTTCAACTTCAGGATAAAGAGTTGTTATTTTTTCTGGTAATTTAGAAGCTCCTTTATAAATATAACTTTTTTTATCTTTCTCTAAAATTCTACCTAAATCATCATATCTCAAGATATAATTTGTTTGAAATAAAAGTTCATTATTAGTTGTATTATAACTATTTACGCTTATTAAATTACCTATCGCATCATAAATAAAAGATTCTTTTCTAACTATATTATCTTTAGAAAAATAAAAGATTAAATCTGTCACTCTACTTTCTTTTAAATTATATTCAGTAGTTGACCCCATAAAACTTTTGAATACAACTTGACGATATGATGAGTAATCTTCATGATTCGAAAGACCTTCAAAATCATTAATTTGACCAAAACAAAACTGAAATATTAAACAAAGAAATACCGTATAACAAATTTTCATCAAACTATTGTTTTATTTCTTTTTAGGTGGGAATTTTTGCAACAATTTCGTTACACCTTTCTGAATATTCGCTGCACGAACTTCTGGCGAAGCTTTCAAGGGCATTTGAATTTTCAAGGTTCCTTCCCAAACTAATCTTCCTTCATCCTTCATCGAAATCGTATAATTTTGATTTAATTTTTGAGACATAATCGGAATTCCAACCGAAACTCCACCTCCAAAACCATAACTACCCGTTCCCATTCCAATTCCTACATTTGAATTTTGTTGTTTAGAAACAAACTCTTCTGGCTTCACGTCTAACGTTAAAACTCCATCATTCGATTTCTGAAAACCTCTGTACAACATTCCTTTTTCAATAGACGAATATAATCTGGCAGAATCTAAACCATTCAAACCTAAATTTCCCGTTTGTGTAAAAGAATATGTTCTATTTGTTTCAAAATCAAAATCTCGGTCATAATCTACCGCTATATTTTGCGTACTACATGAAACAATTGTTAAAAATAACGCACTTAGTAAAAGTATTTTTTTCATAATAAATTTTATTAATCAGTTTTCAATTTCGAATAGATATCTACACTAAGAAATTGATTATCTTTTATTTCACAATCCCTCATAGAACCTTCAAAAATGAAGCCCATTTTTTCGATTGCTTTTTTACAAGTTATATTTCTCGAATCAACATAACCTTCTATTCTATGCAAATTCAACGAATTATACGCAAAATCACAAATAAGAGGAAATGCTTCTTTCATAAATCCTTTGTTCCAAAAATCAGGCAATAACCAGAATCCAATTTCAGCTTTTTTGTTCTTTTTATCTAAATTATTCAACCCTCCAACTCCGTAAAAAGTAGAGTTATCAACAGAACAGATCGCCCAATAAATTCCTGTTTCGTTTTCTTCTAATCCTTTGTACCAATCAATTTGTTCCTGAGTTTCTTCTAAAGTTTTATAACTTACTCCATAATATTTTATCACTTCTGGATGCGATAAGCCTTTAAAAATATCATGAATATCTTCTTGAACAATTTGTCGAAAAAGCAATCGTTCAGAATTCAATATTGGAAAAGAATCAGAATTCATTTTTATTGATTTTTAATATAAGTTTCCACCACTTTTCTCAACGAATCAAAACCTATTTCATCTAAATTAATTTCGTTGATAGGAACCCACTTTACTTCTGCAATTTCATCTTTTTCAAGCGTAATTTCTTCATCTGGAAAATCAGCAATAAATGCTAAATCACACGTTTTATATGGAACTTCTTTGTACTCATATGTATTGGGTTGAGATAAAAAATACTTGAAATTCTCTAATGGAATTTTAATTCCTAATTCTTCCTCAATCTCTCGTTGACACGTTCTTTCTGCCGATTCATTTGGGTCTGTAAAACCTCCAGCCAAATCCAACATTCCTTTCTTTGGTTCTCTATTTCGAACTGTAAAAAGAATTTTATCTTCTTTTTTTAGAATAACCGCAACAGCAGCTGCCACATTTTGATAATAAACCAAATCACAATTTTTACACGACATTTTTCTAAAATCAAAATGATCGATAGAATGTCCACAATTTGGACAAAATTTAAACGATTTTATCATCTTTTTAGGTTAATGATTATTATTTATTTTGAGTATCCGTCATGTCATGCTGAATTTATTTCAGCATCTCATAAACAAGTGTGATTCTGAAACGAGTTCAGAATGACTATTTTCATCGAGAAATCTATAACTAAAAAAGATTCTTCAATTTCACAATCGCTTCATTCGGAATGACAATTTTCTATTTATTTCTTGGATGAAATTTGATAATCGCATCTCGAATAAATTCTTGATCAACATGCGTATAAATTTCAGTCGTCGTAATACTTTCGTGTCCCAACATCAACTGAATAGCACGAAGATCTGCTCCATTTTTCAATAAATGAGTCGCAAAAGAATGGCGAAACGTATGTGGACTAATTGTTTTTTTAACTCCAGCAATTATCGATAATTCTTTTACGATTGTAAAAATCATCACACGTGTAAGATTTTTACCTCGTCTATTTAAGAACAAAAAATCTTCGAAACCAGCTTGTATAGGAAGATGAATACGAATACTTTCTTTGTACAAGTTAATATATTTTATCGTATAATCGCTAATCGGAACCAGTCTTTGTTTGTTTCCTTTCCCAATGACACGAATAAAACCATCATCAAAAAAAAGATCAGAAATTTTGAGATTTATCAATTCCGAAACACGCAAACCACAGCCATAAAGCACTTCTATAATCGCACGATTGCGCTGTCCTTCTGGTTTTGATAAATCAATTACTTCAATCATTTTATCAATTTCTTTTTCAGAAAGCACATCAGGAAGTTTCATCCCAATTTTTGGAGTTTCAAGTAAAGAAGTCGGATTATCTTCTCTAAAATCTTCGAGTTGTAAGTATCCAAAAAAGCTTTTCAAGCCAGAAATAACACGCGCTTGCGAACGAACGCTATATTCGCTCGATGCAAAATCGTGTACAAAATCCCTCAAATCATCTTGCGAATAATCTAAAGGTTGTTTATCAGAATAATTAATTAATTTTTGAATATCGCGTAGATAACCTTCAATTGTATTAGCAGAAACTCTTTTTTCTAATTTCAGATACATTTGATAGTCATACAAAGCATCTTTCCACAGCATTTACTTCGTTATTTTTTCAAGTTCAAAAATACGCTTTATCATTTCATCTTCGGGCATCCAAACTTGATAAAATGCACGAGAACCATATAAAGTTCCAGCAATTGTGGCTTTCATGTAGTTATCAACAGTTGTTGAAAAAACAGGGTTAAACTCATTTGAAGGAATTCCTAAAACACCTAAAAACTCATTTCTATACATTCCTGCACTAAAATATTTCAAATAAATTGCTTCGTTATGAAACATGAAAAAATCGTGAATTGAATAAATTTTCTTGAATAAAAAATCATTAAAATAATTTGCATCTTGATTATAATACAACCAGTTCGAAACCGAATTTGTATCTAATGCAACAAACTCATCAGGAATAATTCCACCACCACCGTAGACTTTTTTACCTGAAGGCGCTGTAAACTCTAAGTCTTTATTAATTTTAATTGAATCTTTACTATATAATTCACCCGATTTTAATCGTTTATATAAATCGTCACTGTATTTTGCCGTTTTTTTATCGAAAGGTTTTTGAATAGATCGACCAGAAGGCGTGTAATAATTTGCAACAGTCAAACGTACCTTAGTACCATCTCCTAAACTAATTTCGCGTTGCACCAAACCTTTACCAAACGAACGACGACCAACGATAATTCCGCGTCCATAATCTTGTAAAGCACCCGCAACAATCTCACTCGAGGAAGCAGAATTTTCATCCATTAAGACGTAAATTTTTCCTTGCTCGAAAAGACCTCTATTTGTAGCGTAAATATATTTTTTACGTTTTTGTTTGTCTTGTGTGTAAACAATCAATTCGTTTTTCGTTAAAAATTCATCGGCAATTTCTTCTGCAATATGCATGATTCCTCCTGGATTTCCACGTAAATCAAAAACCAAAGTTTTCATTCCTTGATCCAATAAATTTTGTAAACCTTCATGAACTTCATTTGCAGAATTTTCAGAAAAACGAGTCAATTTAAGATAACCAATATCTTTCGTTAACATATGTTTTCCAGTAACCGTAGGAATTGGTACAATAGTACGATTTAGCGTAACAGAAATTGGTTTTTGATCGCGAATAACAGATAGTTTAACTTCCGATCCTTTCTTCCCCTTCAATAAACCTTCTATTGTTTTATTATCTTTTGCAACTAAAGATTGATTGTCTGCAGCAACTAATTGATCTCCAAATTCTAGTTTACCATAATTTTTCGTTCCAGGTAAAGTACGTTCAACAACAATGGTGTCATTCATTGTGCGAAATTGAATTCCAATTCCAACAAATTCACCTTTCAATTGCTCTTCTGCCTTTTGTACAGAAGCTTTGTCGATATATGTACTATGTGGATCTAGCTTGGCAACCATATAATGAATCGCATCATCAACCAAACTATCCGAATTAACATCGTTCACATATTCATTGTCAATCAAAGAAACTAATCGACGAATTTTTTGTTCGTTATCCGAATATTGCAAACCTACAATATCCTTGTTTTCATCGAACGCAAAGTCGTATTTTTTCCCAACCATAAAACCGATTAAGAAAATAATCATCACAACTAATACGATATTAATAACCTTGAAAAAACTTCTCATTAAAATGCTAACTGTATAATTCTTCTTCTGTAATTTGTCGAATTGTAATTCCTGATTTTTCTAAAAACTCTAACCCAGAAAGGTCTTTGTATTGTTGAATGTAAACGATGCGCTTTATACCTGCTTGCAGAATAAGTTTGCTACAATCTGTACAAGGCGAAAGTGTAATATACAACGTCGCTCCTTCTGCAGATTGAGTGGAAGTTGCACATTTTAGAATTGCATTTGCTTCAGCATGCAAAACATGCCATTTTGTATTCCCCTCTTCATCTTCGCATTTGTTCTCAAAACCACTTGGCGTACCATTGTAACCATCAGAAATAATCATTCGATTTTTAACAATAATTGCACCAACTTTTTTGCGTTCACAATAGGATAGATTCGCCCATTCAAAAGCCATTTTAAGATAAGCTTTATCGTAACGTAATTGTTTTTCAAAGTTTGTTTCCATTTCTAACTAAGCTTCTTCTTTGTTTTTTGTCCATAAAGGCGGAATAAAAAATGGTAATGGATTTCGGAAAAATGCTTTTAATGTATGCGAAATCATCGTAAAAATCTTATAAAAAGGAATATTATTAGATCGCATTGCCATTAATAATGATAAGATAAAACTAACTAAGAAGTTGCTCCAACCTACCATAAAAATTGCAATAAAACCAATAATCATTGGTCCAATATCAAAATGATAACCCATTCCTCCAATACCAATCGCGAAGTTTCCTGAAACGAAAGTAATGTGTCGAATATCGAAAGGTTGACCAGTAAAATCACCAATCAAAAAAGCACATCCCATCATAAAACCGAAT
Source organism: Empedobacter falsenii (assembly GCF_013488205.1). NCBI lineage: Bacteria > Pseudomonadati > Bacteroidota > Flavobacteriia > Flavobacteriales > Weeksellaceae > Empedobacter > Empedobacter falsenii. The sequence continues at coordinate 3,055,098 of NZ_CP040908.1, forward strand.
GCAACATTACCTACAACTCCACCCATATTTTTCTCAAACCAATTCGAAATTCTTCTTCTTCTACGTTCTGAAAATGATTTTTTCAAAATTGGATGATTATAAATACGTTCTGGAATATTATGAAAACGTTGATTATTAATTGTTATTCCCGAAATTAATCCTGAAAGGAATAAGAAGACTCCAGCAATTGCTCCAAAGTAAAAAATATGCCAATCCATTGTTACCACTTCTTCCCAATAATGATAAGCTTTAGAATATTTTAAAACTTCTAATCCTAAGATTTCGTTCAATAAATAAAATATTCCTAATGAAACAACAAAACCAGCAACAACATTTCCTAAAAAAGCAATCATTTGGCTTCTTACTAATTGCGCAAATAAAGTTGTAAAATCTTTCACATTCAGTTCAGAACCAGAAGTCGGCACAAGCGAACGAGCTAAACGAGCTGCTGTCATAGAAGGCTGTTTTGTAGCAAGCGTCATATGTGTCAAATAAATCGTACAGAAACCAACAGCGTAATTAATACTAAAGAAAAATGCTTTAAACAATGGCGATGTATCATGTATATTTCCAATTCCGGTTTTGATAAAACACAAAAAAGAAACAATAAAACCACCTCCACAAGCTGTCCAAAACATCTTGTTATACTCTTTGGCTGTCTGCGTAATATATTTTTCTCCTGTCTTACCATTATGATAAGTAACTAAGAAAGTGATTAAATAAACCGTAGAACCTAACTGATTACTCATAAAATTCTTTGGTGCATAAAATTCAACCCATTTCTTTGTTGCAAGACTATAGAAAGAAATTATTCCGTGTAATCTTAGTTCATTATAACTATTTAAAATTGTTTGCAAACGAACTAATTGTTGTTGCAAACGATTGATTTTTGATGCAACTTTCAATGAAATTCCTTTGTAATCTTTTTGTGTTAAAATATCATTTAACAAATGTTTACATTTCGAAATACTTTCTTTGATTTCTAACATATCAAAGCCAGCTTGTGGATTTTCGATAATGTTACTAATCTGCATCGAAAGTTTAGAGAATGGATTATCAAGATAATTAACCTCGTTACTGTAACGCATCATTTCTTTATCCGAAAATCCTCCAGTAATACGAACCGTCAAAATAGAAATTGCTTGTAAAAGCTGATTCTGAATATTGTTAACGTTTCCTTTAAAATTATCTGGTTCGATATCTTGATACAATACTTCGAAAAATTTTCGCCAACGATCTCTTGGAATAATTCGGATTGCTGATAAGTTTTTCGAATTATAAAAAATCTCATTTACCACAGAAGTTAATTCATTATTATCTTCGATATCTGGTAAAAGAGAATCCATTATTTTCTTTCGAAAAATGGATAATAAATTATCTTCCAGATGAATTCCACTATCTACTAAATAGCTAACGAAATTGATTTTCCCGAATGTATTTTGAAGTTCTTCGCGAAAAATTAATCGATATGTAGAGTTATTTTGAAGTTTAGAAATTAGATCATCTATAAAAGAAATTGAATCTGGATAATCTTTTCTTGCTTTCTCTAATAATCTTAGAAAAAAGCTCTTCTCGTATTTTTTATTTTGATCAAATATAGAGTCTAAAGCCATATTTTAATTTCTTCATTCAGAGTACAAAAGTAAAAAACTTATATTACCTAAGCAGTATAAATCAACAGAAATAAAAAAGTGATTCTTGATGAACCACTTTTTATATATTTAGAATTTAAAATTTTTCTTATCTATTGCTGGGTTGATTTTTATGTCATTAAATTTAATCACATATTCTCCTCCATCAACTGGTTTTCCTACCACTTTTGTGGCAAAAGATAATCCGTTATACGTCTTGAAATTAGAGTAATAAAGTGTTTCGTCTTTATTTTTTTCCATTACAATTTCGTACGAATTTTTATCAAAACAATATATTGTAGAATTTGTATTTTTTGTTAATTCTATTTTGTAACAGCTATTATTTTGATCGTATTTATCTACACCTAAGTATTTTACTTTAAATCCTTTTTGTTTATATTTCAAAATATCCGAATCAAAAGAGTCTGGTTTATAATCTTTTACAGCTACATTTTTCTTAGCAACTTCACTGTATGTCCATCCCATTCTACCATCATATCCTTCGTTCAAGATTTCTTTTCCATTCATCACAAACACTACTTTTTTGTTGTAAGGGCGTTGATGATAAACAATCATTGGATAAGAATCTCCAACATTTATAATGGCTTCTCCTTTTAGGATAATACTGTTCAAATTATTCCAAGCTGCTTCTCCTCCTGTTTTTTGAATATGAGTTTCGATTATTTTCTCTGCATTTTGTGCAAATGTAGTCACAGAAAATAATGAAATCATAAGCGCGCTAAACGTCAATTTCGACATAAGAACTTTTTTAATTTTTAACAATCTGTCGAACAAGATATAAAAACTAATTTAAAGTTCTGTAAAGAAATATTGTCTTTTAGTCTTTTTTAACTTCTATATGAGCCCAATTTTCACCTCTTAAAATACGGTAAACCTGACCTTGAGAAATATTAAATTGTTTTGCTAGTGTAGAAATTTTTGTTTTTCTATTTGGATCAATTAATTTCTTTTTCAGACGAATAACTTGTGCTTCTGTCAACTTACTATTTGGAATACTGTCTAAACGAGAACGTCCTTTCATCATTCTAAATAAATCCTTGTTGTGCTCTTTCCATTCGTCCAATGTTGCCCATTTCAAATTATCCATTGCGTTGTTTAATTTGTTATGATCCAAATGCACTACATATTCTTTATTGTCTTTATTTGGTAAAAAAGTTTCGGCAACCATTTTATGTACATATTTAGCTGTACGTTTTCCGTCTGCTTTTGTTACCCAAATCGCACGATAACCATTGTTAATCGCTCCTTCTAAGATTTTGTATTTATCTTGTCCTGTGTATAATTTTTTCACAAGACCATCTTTTGAAACTAAAAAGGATCTTTTTTCAATTAATCCTTCTGCTTCGTATTCTTTCCATGAATCACTCATAATCACTATTTTACTTATTTACTCCATTTTACAACAACATTCATACCGAAATAATTTTTTAAGTATTAATTAACTTAATTATTTCATTTCCACGTCAAGTATAGCTGATTTTAGGGCAAATATAAATCATAAAAAGTTTAAAGATTATTTTTTAACAATAGTGGATAAGTACTTTTTTGCACGCTCTAAATCTTCTGGTGTATCAATTCCTACTCCTATCGATTCGGTTTCAATCACTTTAATCTTCATTCCGTATTCCAAATAACGCAATTGTTCTAATTTTTCTGCACGCTCATTTTGACGCATTTCAAGTGTTGAAAACTTCAACAAAGCTTCTTTTCTAAACGCATAAATCCCTAAATGACGAAAATAATTTGGTGTAAAATTAGTTTCACGTGCAAATGGAATTGCTGAACGCGAAAAATAAAGTGCAAAATCGTTAATATCAGTGACCACTTTTACAAAATTAGGATTGTTAATATCTTCTTCCTTTGTAATGGATTCTTTTAAAGTCACCACATCTACAGTTTTTCCCAATTCTCCATCAAAAGAGGATAAAATATCTGCCAAAGCTTTTTCGTTCACAAATGGTTCATCGCCTTGCACATTCAAGATAATATCACATTCTATATCTTGTATAGCTTCAGCAATTCTATCACTTCCTGTTTCGTGATCTTTGATACTCATGATTGCTTTTCCGTTGTGCGAAACAATTTCATCAAAAATTAAATCAGAATCTGTCACCACAAAAACATCGTCAAACAAATTAGTAGCGACAACATTTTCGTACGTCATTCTTATCACAGTTTTATCGCCCAATTGTTGCATCAATTTACCTGGAAAACGTGTTGCTGCATAACGAGCTGGAATTACGGCTATTTTTTTCACAATTTTTAATTTCAAATTTCTGTAAATTTAAAATAGATTCGGCTGAAATGCTTCTTTAATCAACAAAATAATTATAGTATCTTTGCTAAAATAAATTTTCTGTATGAAGATTGCTTTCAAAATTTTGTTATTTTTGATTTCATTAGGATTAATATATATCTTAATCAACGAGTTAAAAATTCAAGGATAAAGAAAAATTTATGTCAAAAACAACTCAACATTCGTTAGCGATTTTACTATCTCACGATATGCTTAGTTATATTACCAAAACAACCGACGGAGAAACGACTTCGTACTCGGATGTGTATGACTATTCGGTAGATTTTACAAATCTTAACAAAACGGAAATTGAGATTGAACATGAATTGCGTTCTAATTTGACTTTGCTACAAGAATATGATTATGTGCATATTTGTTTTTTGTCGACAACTGTAAATGTTGTTCCAAATCACTTTGCGCACAAACCTTTTGAGGAATTGTTATCACTTTCTAACTATAGTCCTGTAAAATTAGCGATCGATTGTCCTTTGGAAAATGTAGATGCATCAATTATCTACAATATTCATTATCCACTAAAAGATATTTTGCTTTCATTACCGAATTTGCAAAATGCGCGTTTGTATCATTCGGGCAAATTCTTGGTAGATTATGGAATGATTAATTCTAAAAACGATGAAATTTATATCAATTTAATGCATCAAAAATTAGAAGTTTGCGTGTTGAGCAATGGAGAATTTATTTTTTATAATCTATTTGAAACAAAAACGAAAGAAGACTTTTTGTTTTACATTTTGTATACATTAAATCAATTAAATATTAGTCCAAATACCGTTTCATTGTATGCTTTTGGTGATATCTTAAATTCGCCAGATTTTTACGAAACTTTACAAAAATATGTGCGTCATATTTCGTTTAACGAAGCAGACAAACAACTTGGGCAATATTTTACATTATATAAATTATTCGAATGCGAATCATTTCAGGAACATTAAAAGGAAAAAGAATCACAGCACCAACCAACTTGCCGGTGCGCCCAACAACAGACTTCGCGAAAGAAGCTTTATTTAATATCTTAAACAACGAATGGTATTTCGACGAAATTACCGTTTTAGATTTATTCTCTGGAATTGGAAGTATTTCATTAGAATTTGCTTCACGTGGAGCAAAAAAAGTAACTTCGGTTGATAATTTCTACGGTTGTGTAAAATTTTTGGACGAAACAGCGAAACAATTAAAATTAGATGATATTATTTCTACTGTAAAAAGTGATGTCATGAAATATTTGGACAAGCAATCAATCAAAAAGTTTGATATTATTTTTGCTGATCCTCCTTACGATTTGGATGTAGAAACTTACAAAAAAATCCCAAATTTGGTTATCGATAATCAATGGTTAGAAGAAGGTGGAAATTTTGTTTTAGAACATCCTTCAAGCATTTCTTTTGAAGAGCATCCAAACTTTGTACAGCACAAAAAATACGGAAACGTACACTTCTCTTTTTTCGAGTAAACATCCATTTTCTTAAAATATTTAACAAAATCGACTGATAGATGATATCTATCAGTCGATTTCTTTTTTTTATTTATACTAAGTCTAATTAAATTTGCAGCATTAATTTTATTTAGAATAAATATACATAACATATGAAAAGGAATAAACTTTTACTAGCTACACTTACTATACTAAGTTTTTCTACTGCGTTCGCACAAGAAACAACGAAAGAAAAAAAAGATTCAATTAGCAATCTACAAGAAGTTGAAATTTTTGGAGATCGTAACAAGAATCAAAGAGGTTTAGAAACAATTACACGTTTTCCTGCAAATCCTCAAGATCAAGTTCAATCTATTTCAATTATTTCTGAAAAGTTAATTGAAGAACAAGGTGCACAAACAATCACGGATGCAACTCGTAATGTACCAGGTGTTACGTTATTTGGAAATTATGGGGGTATTCGCGAATCGATGTCTATTCGTGGATATAGAGGAGTTCCTGTCTTAAAAAATGGTGTTCGTATGGACTCTGATTTCCGTACAGGATCTGCTGTTATTGATATGGCTGGTGTAGAATCTATTCAAGTTATTCGTGGTTCTGCTGCGGTTACACAAGGAATTGGAAATGGATTAGGTTCTGCTGGTGGTGTAATTAACGTTACAACAAAAACGCCACGTTATATTAACCAAGGACATATTTCTGCACAATATGGAAGCTGGAATACTTTCCGTTCTACATATGATATTCAACGAACAGTTACAGAAGATAAAAATTTAGCTTTCCGTTTAACAGGTTCATATAACAATGGAGATAGTTATAGAGATGTTATTAACAGTAATTCTTTCTATGTAAATCCATCTATGGCTTGGAAAATTGATGATAAAACTGAATTTGTTGCTGAGTTTGATTATTACAAAGGAGATAAAACGCCAGATCGTGGAACTATCAATTTAGGAGATAATTTTACTGAAGCTTTATACGATATCGGTGATAAATTTATGGGATATGATATCGATAATACCGAAATCAAAAACTATTCTTACGCTGCTCGTATTACAAGACAGTTAACAAATAATATTAGTGCTAGAGTTGCTTACTTTAGTAACTTCTACAACAGTGACCAATTAGGAGCAACGTTAGCTTTACCAAAAGGAAGTACAGAATATAACATTCGTAATCGTGGATTAGGTCGTTCTTTTAGAGATGATAGAAACTCGACTTTACAAATTGACTTGATTGGTAAAGATATGAGATTTGGTGATTTCAAATGGAATTGGCAAGCTGGATATGATTATACAATCAACCGTTTAGAAACAAGAACTGCAGATGGTATCGGAACTATTGATCAAATTGATGTTTTCAAAGATATTAACCATTCGATCAACTTAACTCCTGAGCAAGAAGCTAAATTAGCTTGGAACAAAGACAAAACAAATCTATCAAGAGGTTATTCTTACGGATTTATGACACAACATCATTTCTCTTATAAAGATTTAATCACATTTGTTGGAGGTTTACGTTATAGCTATTTAATCGATAACCACGATGGTGTTGTAGATCCTGTTGTTGGTTTAGTTGTTTCTCCTTGGAGAAATGTAAATGCTTACATTACTTATGCAACAAACACAAGTTTACGCTCTGCTTTAAACATTATGACTGATGGAAGCAAAGCTGGACCTTCTGTTACAGATCAAGTAGAAGTTGGTGTTAAAACACAATGGTTCAACGACCGTTTACGTGCAAACGTAGTTTACTTCAACATGAACAACGATAACTTAACATTCGAAACATACGAAAATCAAACAGCAACTGGTTTATACGAAAAAGCTGGTAATTTGAGACGTAAAGGTATCGAGTTTGAAGTTGCTGGTCGTCCATTACCAAACTTACAAGTTATGTTAGGATATGCATACTTAGATGCTGGTTACCACGATTCTCCTCAATATGTAGAAGATTCAAGACCATCTAATGCGCCTTACAATACAGCAAATGCTTGGGTTCAATATAAATTTATTGAAAATAATTTCTTGAATGGTTTCACTGTTTCTGCTGGTGTTTACTACGTAGGTTCAAGACCATCTAACGAACAAAGTTTAGATCGTGATGCTCATGGTAATTTCTACGGAGGAAGCAAACCTTTCTTATTGCCAGATTATTATACATTAAATGCGCAAGTTGGATATTCTATGAAAAGATTTGACTTCCGTTTATTCTTTAATAACATTACAGATCAGTTAGGATACAATTCTTACTTCCGTGGAGGTTACATCAACCAAATCGATCCATTTAATATGGCTGCACAAGTAAATTTCAAATTCTAATTTTCTCAGAGTTAAACATATTTTTAGCATTTATTTAATAGGAAAACGACAGTTTTATAAACTGTCGTTTTTATTTTGGATAGAATTGACTAACTTTCGTCAAAATTTTTCTTAAAACATGAAAACAAAAATTACTGCTTTATTGATATTCTTTTGTTCGATTTTTACATTTGCACAAACAGAAAATACGCTAAAATCTATTCCAGAATTTTCTTTTGTAAAAATGCAATCCGAAGGAATTTTCAGTTCAAAAGATATCAAAAAAGGAAAACAAACGTTAATCGTTTTATATTCGCCAACATGTATTCACTGCCAATTAGCCTTGAATCATTTTAGCAATAATTACGAAGAACATTTAAAAAATACTCAGATTATTTTGGTTTCTGAATACGAAGCAAAAGACGCTATCCCTTTCCTAAAAGAGCACGCACCTAATTTTGTAAATAATAAAAATGTAGAATTATTATATGATTCTAATTACGAATTTGGTCCAATTTTTCAACCAACTTCTATTCCTACATTTTATTTATTCGACAAGGATCAAAATCTTGTTACCATCAAAAAAGGTTCTGTAGAAGCAAATCAAATTTTTAAATATTTGAAATAATTTAAAAATTAATCCATAAAAAAATTCCACTCAATTGAGTGGAATTTTTTGTTATATCTAATCGATGATTATTTACCTTGTTGTGCTTGAGCTTCAAATTGTTTTTGTAATTCTTTGATTTGCTCTTCAGATAAACCTTGTCCCCCTTGCGCACCTGGTTGTCCTTGTGGAGCTGGTTGACCTTCTTTAAAGTCTACTAATTCTACTTCGAACTCTAATGCTTGGTTTGGTCCAATTTGTCCTCCAGGAGCTCCCATTTCACCGTAACCTAAGTTAGCAGGAATATAGAATTTGTATTTTGATCCTTTAGACATTAATTGTAAACCTTCTGACCATCCTGGAATAACTTGATTCAAAGGAAATTCTACACCTCCTTTAGCTTCAGGGTTTTTATCCGTACTATCAAAAGTTTTACCAGTAGCTAAAATTTTACCAGTATATTTTACTTTAACAATACTATTAATGTTTGGTTTAGCACCTGTTCCTTCTTTTTCTACAACATAAACTAATCCAGAAGCAGTTGTTTTAGCACCAGAAGCTTTTTTCTTCTCGTCTACTAATTTTTTAGACTCGTCTGCATTTTTCTTAACCAAGTTTTGTTGGTGATTTTTTGCATACGTATCTAAAATTCCCATTCCCGCTTCTTGTGTAATCAACAATTTTTTGTGACGTACAACATCCATAATCCCTTGAACAATGATATCCTTGTCCATTTGATCTAATTGTTGTTGATTAATAACCGTCTCAATTTGCTGACCAACTTGTTGACCAATAGCGTAAGACTCTCTACCTTCTTTACCTGCTTTTAAGTAATCACGGATCCCTTTTTCTAATTGATCGTAGTTGATACTATCAGTTTCAACTAAACGTCCTCCAAGACCTTTGATTTGCTCACCAAGACCAGTTCCGAAAGCATAAGAAGCTTTTTGATCTTCGCTTTCTAATTTGTCTACAGATTTTCCTTTGTTACAAGACACTAACGACGCAACAACAAAAATCCCTAAAAGAACTTTTTTCATTATTTATAAAAATTTATTGCAAGTTTAATAAGAAACTTTCATTAATCATACAAATCTAACCCAAATTCTTCTTTTAATTTTAACAAAATCGGGTTTTTATCTGATAATTTCTCAAATTTCTCTTTGTTTGATAAGATATGATTCGTTGCTTCCTTCTCCGAAAACTTAATCTGAATACTAAAATAGTGATTCTTAAGGAATGCTCTCAAACTATTTCTGATTCGATCGCGGTATTCCTCAAACTCTTGTTCCGATGAATGTGAAGTAAATTCGAAAATAATTTCATCACCTTCCAAACCAAGTTCAGTTGTCATCAAAGCATTATAAGACGGAATATTATGTTCGATTTTTAATCGATCCAAAAATCTTTTCCAGCCTTCTTTTACTTGATCCAATGTAAACTTTTCTCGAGGCAAATCATTTCGTAAAATCTCTTCCTGATGTTCTTCAACTTTTGCTCCAGGCAAAGCCATCTTAAGACTAAACGACGAATTACCATTTGTTCTAATTGGTTTTGAGGCACGCGTATATTCTTTGACTTCTTCCGAAATCGAAGTTTTAACGTGTTGCGTATTTACCTGCTGTAGAGTTTGTCCATTTTGTGGAATAGAATTATTTTGCTGAACTTGAGGAACTTCAATTTTAGAAGTTTGTTGTTCAGAAAAATAAAACGTTGGCGGAACTATCCTATACTTTTTTTTTTAAGCCCGTTTTCTTCTGCCGTTAACGAAGCCAATTGCATCAATGCAATTTCAACTGTTAAACGTGGATTTTTACTCGATTTGTAGTTTAAATCTGCTTCATTACAAATTTCGATTGCGCCAAATAAAAACGTTGCTGAACATTTTTGCGCGTGCTCCAAATATTTTGCTTTTATACGCTCACCAACTTCCAACAAACTTACTGTATTAGCTGTTTTCGCCATCAATAAATCTCGGAAATGAGCGCCCAAACCACAAATAAATAAATGAGCATCAAAACCTTTGTTCAAAATATCATTAAATTGCAACATCGCTTGCGGAATATCATTTTCCAAACACGCATCTGTCATCTTGAAATAGTAATCGTAATCTAATACATTCAAGTTTTCTGCAACAGCAGAGTACGTCAAATTTTTATTCGTAAAAGTTGCCATTCTATCAAAGATTGACAAAGAATCGCGTAACGCACCATCAGCTTTTTGAGCAATCAAATGCAATGCATCATCTTCAAAAGTTACTTGTTCTTTTTCAGCAACATTTTTCAAATGTCCTTTGATATCTTCAACTCCAATTCGTTTGAAATCATAAATCTGACAACGAGAAAGAATCGTAGGAATAATTTTATGTTTTTCTGTAGTTGCCAAAATAAAAATAGCATGCGCTGGTGGCTCTTCTAACGTTTTCAAAAACGCATTGAAAGCCGCTGTTGACAACATATGAACCTCATCAATAATGTAGACACGATATTTCCCAATTTGAGGAACAATACGCACTTGATCGATTAAATTTCTGATATCATCAACCGAATTATTAGATGCTGCATCCAACTCAAAAATATTGAAAGCAAAATCTTGATCGCCTTCTACTCCATTTTCTTCGTTGATTTTACGCGCTAAAATTCGAGCACATGTTGTTTTCCCAACACCTCTTGGTCCACAAAATAAAAGAGCTTGTGGCAATTGATTTGACTTTATCGCTTGCTCCAAAGTATTTGTAATAGACGCTTGTCCAACTACATCTTCAAAATTTAGCGGGCGATATTTTCTGGCTGAAACAACAAAATTTTCCATACAAATGCAAATATAATAGTTTTAAGTTTCTAATAAAAATTCTTTCAAACCTCATCAATTAATTCTATTTTTATTTATAAATTACACAAGTCAAAAAAAGTAATATCTCTAACAATTCATTTGATTGTTGAACACATTTTTATTTTATGCAAAATTCAGAAAACCAAGATTCAGTACCTATTATCAGTATACAAAGTTTTCGAAAAGGACAATTAGCTGGTCGCGACGAATTGTTGTTTAATGAATTGCATGGCGAACGACATATAGATAAACCTCACAAGCACGATTTTTTTGTAATTATTCTTTTCGATAAAGCTTCTGGAACGCATAATATTGATTCGAAAGATTATCCAATCGATGACAAAGAAATTCATATTTTGTTTCCTGGACAGATGCATAAATGGCAAATAAATGATGGAACAATTGGTTATCAATTGATGACAGAACGTTCATTTTTCGAACAATTCGCGCCTTATTTTCGCTTTTCATTTACCAATTATCAAAATCATCCTGTTATAAAATTATCGGACGAAGCTTTCTCGAAATTGATGTATGAATTCAATGCAATAAAAGAAGAATTAAAATCTGAAAATTCATTGGTTCATTTGATTAATGCTCGTGCAGCGGTTATTGCGGCAATTGTGAGTAAAGAAGCGGAACAAATTTTTACAGAATTTAAAGTTTATCAATCCAATCCGAGATTAGCGAAATTTAATATGTTGATTGATGAATTTTACAAAGGAGAAAAATCGGTTGTTTTTTATGCAGAAAAATTACATATTTCGGCTAATTATCTGAATATTTTATGCAAAAAACATCTGAAAGTTTCAGCTACACAACTTATTCAACAACGAATTATTATCGAAGCAAAGCGACTTTTAAAATCGGGAGATTTATCCATCAAAGAAATCGCTTTTGACTTAGGTTTTACAGATCATGCCTATTTTTCGAACTTTTTCAAAGCTCAAACCAATATTACTCCATCAGAATTTCGAAATCAAAAATAGTATTTTCAAACATTATACTCTCTTATATAAATTGCTCAATTTTTTGCTTAAGTAAATGTTCATCTTGACTATCTATTTCTTCAATTTGATTTTTTAATTTGATAAGTTCATTCAAATATTCTTCTTCAAACTCCGGTTCACAATGAAAACATTCATGAAATATTCGATCTAAAACATTCCAAGTAAAATCAAGAATTTCATCACTATAATACTTATTTGATATAGCAATATTCAGACTCTTGATATATTGTAAAAAATAATTTGAAAAAAAAGTAGATTGTGATTCATCAAATCCATCTTCAAGCAAAAACAATGCATAATAATCCTCTATTTTTATAGTATTATTTAATAGATCTTTTTGTAAATTCTCGAAATAAGATTCAACTATTTCTTTTCTATTTTCTATATATTCTTCGTGCAATTTTTTATTAAAGTTACTGAATACTAAAATGTTATTTTTTAGTTGAAACTCTTCTTTGATTTCCTTAAAATTATTGATAATTAAAAAGTCTTTGTATGTATTCATACTTTTAAAGGATTACATAATAATCAAATATACAATCAAAACTCTCATAATATTTAAGAAAAAGATAAATTCTACAAGCATAAGCAGTTTTTATGATAGTTTAGTGGACATAATTTCAAGTACTTTGTTTAATACAAATAAAGGCAATAATGAATAACAATATATCTCGCAAAGATTTTCTTAAAAATTCAGCTTTAGGATTAGCAGGATTTTCACTTTTACCAGGATTTTCACAAGCTGCACCAGATTTTCAATTAGATAAGACGAATGTAACAAAGCCAGGAAATTTCATCCTAAAAAATGTTCGTTTAGAAACAGGTTTCGAATATGAAAACGACGAAATCATTGGTACAAAAACAGATCTTTTTACAATTGAAATTTCTAACGGAAAAATCAAAAAAATCAGCCCAAATCAACCGAATGCAAAAGCTATCGATGCAAAAGGTTTGTTGATGTTACCATCTTTCAAAGATATGCACATTCATTTAGATAAAACCTTATATGCAGATAGATGGCGCTCAGTTCGTCGTTCTGGAGGAATCAAAGGAATGATTGAATTAGAACAAAAAGTTTTGCCTGAAATGTTGAAAAAATCTACCTACAAAGCAGAAAAACTGATTGAATTATTACAATCGTACGGAACAGGTTTTGCGCGTAGCCATGTGAACATTGAACCAACTTCTAAATTAGATTCATTGAAAAATTTAGAAATTGCTTTGGCGAATAAAAAAGATTCATTTGGAGCTGAATTGGTTGCTTTTCCTCAACATGGTTTATTCTACACCGATTCGATGCCGTATATGAAAGAAGCTGCTAAAATGAACATCGATTTTATTGGAGGTTTAGATCCTACAAATGTTGATGGCGCAATCGAGAAAACAATGGATGCAACAATTCAATTAGCGTTAGATCATAACAAAGGAATTGATATTCATTTGCACGAATCAGGAAAATCTGGTCATGATACCATTGACTATTTAATCAAAAAAGTAAACGAAAATCCACAATTAAAAGGAAAAACATTCGTCAGTCATTCTTTTGCATTAGCAACTTTAGATAAATCAAAACAAGAAGCCATTGCCGAACAATTGGGTGCAGCGCAAATCGGAATTGTTTCTACGATTCCTTTCGGAAGCTTAGTTATGCCAATTCCAACTTTATTAAAACATGGTGTAACCGTAATGACAGGAAACGACAGCATTGTGGATTATTGGAATACGTTTGGAACAGGAAGTGTTTTACAGAAAGCAAATCTTGCAGCACAGTTATACGGACAAAGTTCTGAATTTGGTTTATCAAGAATGTTGAAATTAGCAACCGCAGGACCAATTCCATTGAATGATAAAGGTGTACAACAATGGCCAAAAGAAGGCGATGATGCAAATATTATCTTGATTGATGCAAGTTGTTCTGCAGAAGCGGTTTCGAGAATATCACCTGTTCGTTCCTTAATTGTAAAAGGAAATATTGTCTATTAATTCAAAACTTCGTCATTCAAAATCATTCAAACTATAAATCATTATGAAATCAGTTTTAATTTTAATGTTTATGATGACAACGGTTACAGCATGTCATTCAACTCCAACAGAAGATTCAAATACAGAAATTATGAATGAAAAAGATATTGTAAAAGCAGTTAAAAATAACAATTTACAATCTGTTAAAAACTTATTAGAAAGTGGTGAAGATGTCAATAGCATTGATAGTAGCAAGCGTTCGTTATTGTTAATTGCAACTAATAATTCAAATATAGAAATCGCAAAATTATTGGTAAAACATGGCGCAGATGTTAATCAGCAAGCCGATAATCAAGATAGTGCATTTTTATATGCAGGCGCAAGTGGACAAACAGAATTAGTGAAATTATTTTTAGATCATGGCGCTCGTTTTGATGTATTTAATCGTTACAATGGTTCTGCTTTAATTCCTGCTTGTGAGCGCGGACATGTAGAAACGGTACGATTATTAGCCAATACCAAAAATTATCCTGTAGATCATGTGAATCGTTTGGGTTGGACTGGATTAATGGAAGCCATTGTTTTGGGTGACGGAAGCAAAAAATATCAACAAATTGTTCAGATATTAAAAGATGCAGGTGCAAAAATGGATATTCCAGATTCTGATGGAGTAACGCCTTTGCAACATGCACAACAAAGAGGTTATAAAGAAATTGTAGCCATTATTAAATCATAAATCATCATGCAAACAAATTATAAAACAATCGCAAAAGGAAATTATACCTTAAAAAATGTACGATTAGAAACAGGTTTTATTGAGGATGAATCTGGAATTATCGGAACAAAAACCGATTTATTTTCGATTGAAATAAAAGATGGTAAAATAGCAAAAATAAGTGCTAAAAATCCTCAATTAACAGATGCAATTGATGCAAAAAGATTGTTAATGTTGCCTTCTTTCAAAGATATGCACGTTCATTTGGATAAAACATTGTATGGCTTACCTTGGCAAGCGCTTTCGCCAAAACGAAGAACAGTTGCGGATATGATTGCGTATGAGCAAGAAATTATTCCAGAATTGTTAAAAACTTCAGTTGAGCGTGGCGAGCAATTAATCAATTTATTACAACATTACGGAACTACTTATGCGCGTACACATTTCAATGTTGACACAACTTCTGGGTTGAAGTCTTTAGAAAATTTAGAAAAAGCCTTAGAAAATAAAAAGGAAACATTCAGTGCCGAATTGGTTGCTTTTCCTCAACACGGTTTATACTATACCGATTCTGCTTCGTTGATGAAAGAAGCTGCGCAATTAAAAAGCGTTGCTTTTGTTGGTGGATTAGATCCTTTCAGTATTGATAAAAACATCGAAAAAGCAATTGATTTTACGGTTCAATTGGCTTTGGATCATAATAAAGGAATCGATATTCATTTGCATGACACAGGAAAAGAAGGAATGCGTACAATTGAATATTTAGCTGAATTAACGATAAAAAATCCTCAATTAAAAGGAAAATCATATGTAAGTCACGCCTTTGCTTTAGCACATTTATCAAAAAATGAGGAACAAGAAATTGCAGAAAAATTAGCCGAAGCAAAAGTTGGAATTGTTTCTTCTGTTCCTTTCCGCAATAAAGTCGCCATGCCAATTCCTACTTTGGTAAAAAATGGTGTTGAAGTTTTAATAGGAAATGATAATGTACAAGATTACTGGAGCACGTTTGGAACGGGAAATATGTTGCAAAAAGCAAATTTGATTTCAGAATTATATGGTTTAGAAACTGAATATGATTTATCGAGAAATTTAGGTTTTGCAACAAAAAACATTACGCCATTAGACAACAAAGGAAGTCAACAATGGCCAAAAACTGGTGATAATGCTGATATCGTTTTGATTGATGCAAGTTGCTCTGCTGAAGCGGTTGCAAGAATGTCGCCTGTTTTAGCTTTAGCGCACAAAGGAAATTTAGTTTGGAAGAATTAATCAGAAAGAAACAATCGTTATATTTTACTATATTAGTACATTGTTTAAAATTAATGCGATTAAGATGAAGTTTACTTTTATAATTTTTATTTTACTACTATCAATAAATAATTACGGACAACAAACTATTTCGAAAAGTGAGGTTATAGATGCTAAGATAGAATTGTATGAAAATAAAATTGATTCTAAGCTAAGAGAACTTGATTTGAAAGAAGATAATTTAGAATTAAGCAAACAAAATGTCGCTGATATTATCAATTTTCATAAAGAAGGAATGGAGGAATTTCATCGAACTTTGAATTATTTATTGGTTGTGATGGGAATTATTGTTTCGGTTGTCATCGCTGCTGCAGGTTATTATCTAGAACGTTTTAACAAGAGAAAATCATTAGAACTCAAAAAAGATATTGATGCCTTGAAACAATCGATGGAAGAAAGTCTTGAAAAAATTAAGAAAGAATCTGAAATAGAATTAAATCTAATTCGTGCAGAAGCCAAACGTCAAATGAATCATTTCAAAAATGATTAAGCAAAAAAACAGACTAAATAATCAAATATTCAAAACTGAGTTAGATACAATATCTAACTCAGTTTTTTATTTTTTCTAAATCATTTCTAATAATAATCAATCATAGATAGCAAATTGAGTTAAAATTGATTGCGATTTTAGTAAATTTAAATACTTTTCGTTAGATTCGTCTGTCAAAGATTTATTATTTTTGCCTCAATTATACTCAACCTTAAAATGGCTATAAAAAACACGCAGGAAGCACCAAAAACTCCTAAAAAACAAATCGTCAAAACAATTATAGGTATACTGTTTTTAGTAATCGGTTTATTACTATTAGCTTCGTTTATCTCTTATTTTTTTAATGGTTTTATGGATCAGAGTCAAATCTCTGATTTATTAGACAAAAGTCAAACCGCCGAAAATATCTTCGGGAAGTTTGGCGCATTATTAGGCGAAACATTCATTTTGCAAGGAATTGGAATCGTTTCATTTTTTGTCCCAGTTTTCTTTATTCTTTTAGGAATTAAAGTAGCTACAAATTGGAAAAAAATTAAACCTTTCACAACGCTTTATCAAAGCATTTTCTTCATGATTTGGTTGCCAATATTTTTTGGTTGCATTTTACCAACTCAACACATGCTTTCTGGCGTAATGGGATTTGAAATTAATGATTTCCTAAATAGCTTTATTGGTAAATGGGGTGTGATTTTATTGCTTTTCGTTAGTTTATTGATTTATTGTGTGATTCATTTCCGAATGACGTATCAATCAATCCAAGAAAAAATGGAAGAACGTGCGAAACAAAAAGAAATTGAGCGCATAGAAAAAGAGCAAGAAAAAATCAAGAAAGAACAGCTTGAATTAAGAAAACGCAAGGAAAAAGAAGAACAAGAAAAGATAAATAAATTCAATCAAGATGCCGAAAAGCAACAAGAAGATAGTTTATCGCAAGAATTAGAATTAATAGAACAACAAGAGAAAGAAGCAATTCAATCTCATAAAGTAAATCCAAACGAAGCGTTTCATCAAGAATTTAAAATTAATCAACCAAAAGAAGAAGAAATAATCGAAGAAACTCCACTTAATATTACAGAATTAGTGGTTGAAGATTTGGCTGATGAGGAGGAAGAATATGATCAAGTAGATTTTTTATCAATTAATGATGAACAAAATTTCGAAACAGAAATTCAACCTGCTCAACCAACTCAAAATTCTTCTGAAAATGGATTAGAATTAAAAGTTCAACATGTTGATGAGGAAGAAGAATTTGAAGCGGCTTCTGCTCGATTGGTGCAAGAACAAGGTGAATACAATCAACGTTTAGATTTGCCAAATTATCAATTTCCTCCTATTTCATTATTGAAAAAATATGACAACGGAAATACGTTAATTGATCAAAAAGAATTAGAAACGAACAAAAATAGAATTGTCGAAACCTTAGGAAACTACGGAATCGGAATCGATGAAATTTCAGCAACAATCGGTCCTACAGTTACATTATACGAAATTGTACCAAAAGCTGGAGTTCGTATTTCTAAAATCAAAAATCTTGAGGATGATATTGCCTTAAGTTTGGCAGCGCTTGGTATTCGTATTATTGCGCCGATTCCTGGAAAAGGAACAATTGGTATCGAGGTTCCAAATTCTAATCCTTCAATGGTTTCTATGCATTCGGTTATTGCTTCACAAAAGTTCCAAAATGCTGATATGGAATTGCCAATTGCTTTCGGGAAAACAATTACGAATGAAACCTTTGTTGCCGATTTAGCGAAAATGCCTCACTTGTTGATGGCTGGTGCAACTGGACAAGGTAAATCGGTTGGTTTGAATGCAATTATTGCTTCATTAATCTATAAAAAACATCCATCTGAATTAAAATTTGTGATGGTCGATCCGAAAAAAGTTGAGCTTACTTTATATTCTAAAATAGAGCGTCATTATTTAGCAAAATTACCAGATTCGGAAGAAGCAATTATCACAGATAATACAAAAGTAATTAACACGTTAAATTCACTTTGTATTGAAATGGATGATCGTTACGAATTATTAAAAAATGCTTTCGTTCGAAATATCAAAGAATATAACGCGAAATTTAAACAACGCAAATTAAATCCAGAAGTAGGTCATAGATTCTTACCGTATATTGTATTAATTGTGGATGAGTTTGCAGATTTGATTATGACAGCTGGTAAAGAAGTTGAATTACCGATTGCTCGTTTGGCTCAGTTGGCTCGTGCCGTTGGTATTCACTTGATTGTTGCGACTCAACGTCCATCTGTAAATGTGATTACAGGAACAATTAAAGCCAATTTTCCAGGACGTGTCGCTTTCCGTGTAACGTCAAAAATCGATTCGAGAACAATTTTAGATTCGCAAGGAGCCGATCAATTAATTGGTAAAGGTGATATGTTGTACACAACTGGAAACGAATTAATACGTTTACAATGTGCGTTTGTGGATACACCAGAAGTAGATAAAATAACCGAATTTATTGGTGAACAACGTGGTTATCCAGATGCGATGCATTTGCCAGAATATGTTGGCGAAGAAGGTGGTTCTAATTTAGATATTGATTTATCTGATCGTGATGTACTTTTTGAAGATGCTGCAAGATTAATTGTAATGAATCAACAAGGTTCCGCGTCTTTATTACAACGAAAATTAAAATTAGGATATAACCGTGCCGGACGATTGATTGATCAATTGGAAGCTGCCGGAATTGTTGGTCCTTTCGAAGGAAGTAAAGCAAGACAAGTGTTGATACAAGATGACATGAGTTTGGAACAGTTGTTGAATAATTTGAACTAAAATTTATTAAAAACAGATAGAAATTAAATTGTATGAAAAAGATAATCTATTCTTTCATACTCTTATTAGTAGGGGTTGGAACATTAAACGCTCAATCAGCAAAACAAATCTTAGACAAAGTTTACGCTAAATATACCAACGCAAACTCGTATTACATCAAATTTGATTTTAGCCATAATGCAAATGGAAAATCAACAAGTCGTTCGGGAGAAGTTTTTGCAATGAAACAAAAATTTAACTTGAATGTAGGCGACATCAACCAAATTTTTACAGGAACTAAATTATATACAATTGCAAAAGATGACAAAGAAGTCACTATTTCTGATGCATCTAACACAGATGATTTCTTAACACCAACTAAAGTTTTGAACACATATCGTACTGATTTCAGCTACGCTTTAACAGATAAAAAAACCGTTGGAGGAAAAACAATTCAGTATATAAAATTAACGCCAACTAAAACTTCTACAATCAAATATTCGGTTTTGGGAGTGAATACAGCGAATAATGAAATCTACGATTACAAGGAATATGGTAAAAATGGCGACACAACATCAATCATTGTAAAAGATTACGTTCAAAATTTACTTATTCACAAAAGTTACTTTAACTTTGACCAAAAGAAATATAAGTCGCAAGGCTATATGATTACTCAATTATAATCAATGTTAAAAAAACTTGACTGGTATATAATCAAGACCTTTTTAGGTCCATTTTTTTTCATATTTAGTGTTCTATTTTTCATCTTTATCGTGCAATTTGCATGGCAACAAATGGAAAAATTTGTTGGAAAAGGTTTAGAATGGTACACTATTACCGAATTACTTTTTTGGTTAGGAATTAACGTTATTCAGCTTGTATTACCGCTTACAATCCTTTTGGGGTCTATTATGACCATGGGAGGTTTTGGAGAACGATACGAATTAGCTGCAATGAAAGCATCTGGAATTTCACTTACCAGAATCCTTGCTCCATTATTTACGTTAGTCGCTTTAATGTCTGTCGGATTGTATTTTTTCGGAGACAAAGTGATGCCTTATTCCCAACAAAAAGCGCGAACAATGTACTTCAATATCTTACAAACCAAACCAACGGTAAGTATGAAAGAAGGTGTTTTTATCGAAACCGTTCCCGGATTTCAGATGAAAATTAATAAAGTTTCGGGCGAAAATTCAGAAAAATTAGAAGACGTTTTTGTCCATCAAAATGCACCTTTTGGTGAAAATACGATGACAATTATTGCGAAAAAAGGAAATCTTGCTCCAGACAAAAATGACAACCATTATCTAAAAATGGAACTTTTTGATGGAATTGCTTATACCGATAATATCAAAAATAAAAACTTTGATCAACGTAAACGTCAAGAAAATCAATATACTAAATTTGATACATTAAACTATTATATTGACATTTCAGATATTCTAAATTCTGGTAAAGACGAAGATCCAGGAAACTCTTACAAATACTTGGACGGAAAAGGTTTAAGACATCTTATCGATTCATTAAACACAGATTATAAGAAGTATTACAAAGATTTGAAAACGAATATGTTTAATCAAAACTATTTCTATTCAATCAAAGTAAAAGATATTGATACGGTAAAAACAAATATGATTTTTGACTTGAAAGAGCGAAATCGTCAAGAACAAGATCAAGTTCTTAATCAAGCCGTACAAATGGTAAATCGTGATCAAGAAAATATGACGTTTTCTGAACAAGAAATTGTAAACAGAGAAAAGTTATATTCAAAAGTAAATATTCATTACCAACGAAATTTCTCGTATGCAGTAACATGTATTATTTTCTTTTTGATTGGATCATCATTAGGTGCAATCGTAAAAAAAGGAGGAATCGGAATGCCAGTTGTCATTTCAATTATCATTTTCGTTATTTATTTTATCCTTAATTTCTCGGCAGAAAATATGGCGAAAAACGGAAAATTAGATCCAACTTTTGCCGCTTGGGCAGCGAATATTATCGCGCTTCCTTTCTCTATTTTGTTTAGTTACAAAGCCAATCAAGATTCTGGATTATTTGACATCAGTATTTACGTTGATCCAATTGTAAAATACTTTAATAAGTTTAAGAAAACAAACAAAAACGAGGAGCATTCTCGTTATCAATAACATAAAACAATGGAAAATAGATCATCTCAATTAAACACAATTGAAGAAGCTTTAGAAGATTTAAAACAAGGAAAAGTTATCATTGTAGTTGACGATGAAGATCGTGAAAATGAAGGAGATTTCCTATGTATCGCCGAATTTGCAACACCAGAAGTCATCAACTTTATGGTTACGCACGGACGCGGATTGGTTTGTACGCCACTTACACAACAAAGATGTAAAGCATTAGGTTTGGACCTTATGGTTGGACACAATACGGCTATTTACGAAACTAATTTTACTGTTTCTGTGGATTTACAAGGTCACGGATGTACGACAGGAATTTCGGCTTCGGATCGTTCTAAAACTATTCAAGCTTTAATTGACGAAAATACAAATCCAGATGATTTAGGAAAACCAGGACATATTTTCCCATTAATTGCAAAAGATGGTGGAGTTTTAGTTCGCATGGGACATACAGAAGCTGCTGTTGATTTGGCACGCATGGCGGGACATTATCCTGCTGGATGTATTGTCGAAATTTTAAAAGAAGATGGAGAAATGGCTCGTTTGCCAGAATTGTTAGAGATTGCGAAGAAATTTGATCTTAAAATTGTTTCGATTGAGGATTTGATTGCTTACCGATTAGAAAACGAATCATTAGTAAAACGTATCGAGCAATTTCCAGCAAAAACAAGATTCGGAGAATACGAATTAATCGCTTATCAACAAACAACAAATAATCAAGTTCACTTCGCTTTAAAAAAAGGAAAATGGACAAAAGATGATGTAGTTCCAGTTCGTGTAAAATCAACAAATAGCTATTATGATTTGTTTAGCGCTTTACAAAACGGCGAAACACCATTGTTAGAAAAAACAATGAACATCATTAATGAAGAAGAAAGAGGTGTTGTAATTTTTATTAATAACATTCAAAGTTCTGAGTTGATTGAACAAAAATTAGAGATTTTCAAAAGTTTTTCTGAAGGAAAATCAAAATCTGGTGTTTTACCAGCCGATGAAAAAGATCACGGAATTGGTTCTCAAATCATCAAAGATTTAGGCATCCAAAAAATGAATTTGATTACACGTACTTTAGAAGAACCGCATACTACACAATATGGTTTGGAAATTGTAAAATGCACTCAGTTATAAAATAAATTAAACTTTATACTAACGAAAGCAGTTCTGAAAAGAGCTGCTTTTTTTTTGTATCGTTCTGTAACCTTTTCGTTATATTGTAGTCTTATAATAAACACTATATGCGAAATAAAACGTTAGTTCTTGTACTCTTTATCATTTCAAGTATTGGATTTGGGCAAAAAACGAATTCAAAAAATATCTACATATCAGATATTGATAATTTTTGGGTCGCTTATGATAGTATTCAATCAACAAATGATTATTCTCAAAAAATAAAGTTTATCAACACTTTATACATCGACAAAGGAACAAAAGGTTTAAAAACTTTTATGAAAGTAAGAGATTATAGTGACACTATTTACGTTAAACTTATTGATAGTTATCCTAAATTTTGGAATTCAGTAAGACCAAATACACTTACCATAAAGAATAAAACAAAAGAGTTAACTAAAACTGTAAAAAAACTCAAAAAACTATATCCAGAACTAAAAGAAGGTGAAATGTATTTTACAATTGGAGGTTTACGCTCGGGTGGAACTTTATATGAAAATATGGTTTTAGTTGGTGCTGAAATTGCAACAGGAACTCCAAAAACAGATGTTTCAGAATTTGAAAATAATTGGCTAAAAAATGTTTTTGCGAAGCAATCACTTGATAATATTATTTCACTAAATATTCATGAATATGTACACACGCAACAAAAACCAAATGAAAACAACTCATTATTACATCATACATTAAAAGAAGGTTCGTGCGATTTTATTACAGAACTTGTATTAGGAGAACCAATCGAAAAACAATATATTTTTTATGGAAAACAACATTTCGATGAATTGAAAAAACAATTTAAAGAAGAGATGTTTGTAGATGATTTTTCAAATTGGTTATACAATGGAGGACAAAAGGGTAAAGCTGCTGATTTGGGATATTTTATTGGATATGAAATATGTAAATCATATTATAATCAAGCTAAAAATAAAAAACAAGCGATAAAAGATATTATAGAACTGAATTATCAAGATGAAAAAGCAGTTGAAAATTTTCTTCGAAAATCTGGTTTTTATGAAGAAGGTTTTGATAAAAATCGATTATTAAAAGAATACGAAAAAAAACAACCTTATATCGTAAAAATTGAACCTTTCGGAAATGGTTCAACAAATGTAGATTCATCTATCAAAGAATTTAGAATTACATTTTCTAAACCAATGAATCCAAAAGAATATTCAATACAATTCTCAAAAAAAGGAAAAGAGTATAGTCCTAAGATTACAAAAGCTAATTTCTATAACAATAATACTACATTCGTTTTAAGTTTGGAATTAATTCCAACTAAAGAATATGAATTTGTAATTTCAAATCGTTTCAAATCAGAAGACGGATATGCTTTAAAATTAGATAATAATGAACTAATCGTAAATTTTAAAACTAAATAAAACAAAAAAAAGCTTCTCGGGATCGAGAAGCTTTCTTATTAATAATCATCATAATATTTAATGCGCATAATGTTTACGAGAAACAAAATGCAGAATTTTCTGAACTAATTTTGTGTTTTTATAAAGATTCCAGTTCATTAATAAAACACTGAACAAAATTACTGCCAAACCGTAAATTTGCAAATGAGTTACGACATCATCTGTAAAAAAATAACTCAATGCAACGGCTACAATAGGGTTTACATACGCATATGTAGAAACTTCCACAGCTGGACGATATTGCAACAACCAAACATATGATCCGAAAGCAAGAATAGAGCCAAAAGTTGTTAAATAAGCCATTGCCAACCAATCTTCTGTCGCTACATTCGCAAAATTGAAATTAGCATATTCTCCATTGAAAATTGCAACTGTATTAAACAAAACTCCAGCAGTAATCATTTGCCAAGCCGTTTTGACCATAATGTTCAAATCTTCTTTTGGTTTCGTAACTTCTTTTTTCTGCTTTTCTGTTACATATTTTGAATACAAAGAACCTAACGTCCAAGCAATCGAACAAAAGATAAGAACAATCAACCCAATCATGTTTAGGAACTGTTGATCTACATCTGCGTGCACAGTGGTTGTCTGTTCATAAAACAACATCAAAACACCAACAAAACCTAACAGAACACCTAAAACAGTAGGAATACTTGAAAAATTTTGTTTCCATTTCGGTTTATCTAACACAATAAACCAAATTGCTGCCGATGCTGCCATAATTGCAACAATTCCACTTGGTAAAAATTGTTCGGACCAAATAATCCCAGCCATATCAATAAACAACAACATAAACCCTGTAAACATACATTGTTTCACAATTTGTTTATCCCACAGCTTGTAACCTTTCAGTTTACAATATCCCATCAACATTGTGCTCGCCGCAATAAAGCGAAACGAACCCAAAATAAACGGACTAAAACCATGTAAAGCCTTATCTATAAAAAAATAAGTTGATCCCCAAACTACATAAACCACGAAATACGCTGCAATAATCAGCCACTTACTTGGTTGATTCCCTTTCATTCAATCTCTATTTTTTAAATCGTTGGTATAACGATATTTTGTTCTTCTTTTATTGTTTGTAAAACTATAGTTGTACGCGTAGAAGTGATTCCGCCAATTTTACTCAAATGTTTGCGCATCAATTCTACCAAACCTTCGTTATCAGAAGTTCTCACTTTGATTAGATAACCATCTTCTCCAGCAATATCATGAACCTCTAAAACTTCTGGAATTTCGGCAAGTTGTCTTCCTACTGTTTCATCACCGATAATATCTACGGTTTTGATAAACATATACGAAAGTAATTTTTGTCCAACTGCCACTGGATTTATTTTTGCGTGATAAGCCAAAATAACTTGCTTATTTTCAAGCTTTTTCACTCGTTCTAATATTCCAGAAGGAGCCATTCCCAATTCTCTTGCGATGTCTGCATTGTTAATGCGTGCATTATCTTGCATTAATCGCATGATTTTCAAATCAGTAGCATCTAAATTAAATTCTATCTTTTCCATTTCGACTGCAAAATTAAGACTATTTTGAATAATATTCAAAAAATATATCAAAAATTGTATGTTATTCTTGATATTATTTTAAACTATAAATTAAATTCATTTTATACTAAATAAATTTAATCATTATTCATAAAAAAAGCTGCCCATTACTGGACAGCTTATGTTATTTAAAAATTTCGGTTAGAGAATTAGTTTCCTCCTTCTTCCATTTTCTTTTTCAATTCTGCTAATGAATCGATATCTCCTAAAGTAGAAGTTTCGATTGTGTTAGATGAATTGTTGTTATTGTTGTTAGATGATCTCTCAGATTTAACTTCTTCCTCACGGAAAGTAGCTGTGTGAGAAACTACTACACGACGGAATTCTTTGTTGAACTCGATAACTTTGAAAGATGTTTCTTCACCTTTTTTGATACGAGATCCGTCTTCTTTCTCTAATGTACGAGCTGGAGCGAAAGCTTCAACGTCAGCATCTTCGAATTGTACTGTAGCACCTTTGTCAAATACGTCAACTGCTTTACCTGTGTGAACTGTACCTACAGCATATTTAGCTTCGTACTGATCCCATGGATTTTCAGTTAATTGTTTGTGACCTAAAGATAAACGACGAGCTTCTACGTCTAATTCTAAAACTACTACGTCTAAGATATCATCAACTGCACAGAATTCTGATGGGTGTTTGATTTTCTTAGTCCAAGATAAGTCAGAGATGTAGATTAATCCGTCAACACCTTCTTCTAATTCTACGAATACACCGAAGTTAGTGAAGTTACGAACTTTACCTTTGTGAGTAGAACCTACTGGGTATTTAGTTGTAATATCTGTCCAAGGATCTGGAGTTAATTGTTTGATACCTAAAGACATTTTTCTTTCTTCTCTATCTAAAGTTAAAACTACTGCTTCAACCTCATCACCTACTTTTACGAAATCTTGAGCAGAACGTAAGTGAGTAGACCATGACATTTCAGAAACGTGGATTAAACCTTCTACACCTGGAGCAACCTCAACGAATGCACCGTAGTCAGCTAAAACAACTACTTTTCCTTTAACTTTATCACCAACTTTGATATCAGCATCTAAAGCATCCCATGGATGAGCCTCTAATTGTTTAATACCTAATTGGATACGAGATTTATCTTCGTCGAAATCTAAGATTACAACGTTGATTTTTTGTCCATCTTCTAAGATTTCAGATGGGTGGTTGATACGAGACCAAGATAAGTCAGTGATGTGGATTAAACCATCAACACCTCCTAAGTCTACGAATACACCGTAAGATGTGATGTTTTTAACTTCACCTTCTAATACTTGTCCTTTCTCTAATTGAGCAACGATTTCTTTTTTCTGAACTTCGATATCAGCCTCGATTAACGCTTTGTGAGAAACTACTACGTTTTTGAATTCTGGGTTGATTTTAACAACTTTGAACTCCATAGTTTTTCCTACGAATTGTTCGTAATCACGAATTGGTTTAACATCGATTTGAGAACCTGGTAAGAAAGCTTCAATTCCGAATACGTCAACGATCATACCACCTTTAGTACGAGCTTTGATGTAACCGTTAACAATTTCTTGAGAATCGTGTGCTTTGTTAACAGCATCCCATGCATTTAATGTACGAGCTTTTTTGTGAGATAAAATTAATTGTCCATTTTTATCTTCACGTTGATCAACCATTACTTCAACGATATCCCCAACTTTCAAGTCTGAGTTGTAACGGAATTCGTTTAATGAAATAACACCTTCTGATTTGAAGTTGATGTCAACGATAGCTTCTTTATCTGTAATACGTACAACTTGTCCTTTGAATACTTCATTCTCATGTAAGTCTTCTAAAGTTGTATCGTACATTTGCTCTAATTCAGCTTTTTCTTTACGATCTTCTTCGTTTAATCCTGATTCGAAAGATTCCCAATCAAATGATTCTGGCGCTACGTTTGCATTTGCAGACGCATCTAATACTGGAGTGTTTAATACAACTTCTTGTACTTCCTCTTGTTTTGTTTCTTTAGACATAATTCTAAAAATTTGTATCTCAATCTATTTTATTTCGGAATCTTCAAATGCAAATAAATGACCGAGAGATGTTTAACTTAATAATTAATCGCTTGATTCCTAAACCATTTTAGCGAGTGCAAAGATAAACAATAATATTTTAATATTTGGAATAATTTTAGATTCAACTCAAAGAAATTTAAGATTTTATAAACGAATTACACTCTTGTTTATTCGTAACTTGTAATCGAATCTCAACTTTATGGATAGTCTAAAGAAAATAAAACGATTTTCTAAAATCGTAAAAGTCGTTTCGAAATATGGTTTTGAAGAAATACTTTCTCGCGGAAATGATTTGTTCCATTCTGACCAAAACAACGAATTTTTCAACCAATCATTCAATCAACGTTTCCGAATGGCTTTGGAAGAACTTGGTCCTACTTATATCAAATTTGGACAATTATTGAGTAATCGAAAAGATTTGGTTCCTGAATCTTTGGTAGAAGAATTAAAAAAATTACAAGATAATGTTCCTCCAGAAGAAATTGACATCAAACAAAAAATTAGAGACGAATTTGGAATTGAGCCTGACGAGCATTTTCTTTTTATAGAAGAACAACCTTTTGCGGCAGCAAGTATTTCGCAAGTTTATCGCGCAACTTTATTGAATGGAGAAAAAGTTGTGTTCAAAGTAAAACGATCTAATATTCAGAAAATAATTGAGTCTGATTTAGCCCTGATTCGAGATATTGTTCATTTTTTAGAAAAAAAATATGAGAAACTTCAAAAATTATTCATTTCTGAAATCGAAAAATCATTTGAAAATTCAATTCTGAAAGAACTTTCATTAACCAATGAATTTCAGAACATCGAACGTTTCAGAAAAAATTTCGAGAATAGTAAAGATGTTTATGTTCCGAAAACATATGAAGATTATTCCAACAATAATTTTCTTTGTATGGAATTTATCGAAGGTTTTAAAGTAAACGATGTTGAGCAATTAGAAGCTTTGGGACTTGATCCGAAAAAAATCGTACAGAAAGGTTTTGATATTTATTTGAAACAATTACTTGATGATGGATTTTTCCATGCTGATCCACATCCCGGAAATATTTTTATTTTAAAAGATGGACGTTTAGCTTTTATTGATTTTGGTTCGATGGGAATTCTAGCCATCAACGAAAAAGAAGCTTTAGAAAATGTTGTAATTGATTTTGGATTAAAAAATCCGAAACGCATTGTTCGTTCACTCAAAAAAATGGCGATTAAACATTATATCGAAAACGAAAAACAATTAGAACGTGATATTGCAGATATTTTTGATTATTTAGAATACAATACAGTTGATACGATAGAAGTTCAAATTATCATCAAGAAATTCAACAATATTCTACAGCGAAATCATGTTTTATTACCCGAATATGTTTATATTTTACTACGCGGAATTGCGCTTATAGAAGGAATTGGACAACAATTACACGCTGATCTTAATGTACAACGTTCGATGCGCCCTTATGCAGTAAAATTGGCTCGACAAAAATTTCATCCTAAATATTTGAGTAAAAAAGCAATTGATAATTTTAAAGATATTCAGGATTTAATCAACGATTTACCAGAAGATACCTTGAAATTAATCGAAAAAGTAAACAATGATAAATTGGCTTTAAACTTTAAGATTGATCAAATAGGTAATATTCAGAAATTAATAAAAGACAGCATTAATAAACTGGTTTTAGCGATACTTACTTTAGCTTTTGGAATTGGAGCAAGTATGTTAGCTAATACAACTGTTCGTCCTGTGATTCTAGACATGCCACTACTTTCTTGGATTGGTTATTTATTATCTATCTTTACAGCTGGATGTATTATTATATTAGTTTTTAGAAAGAAATAATAAAATTAAAATTAATAAAAATAAAATAGCCACCTCAATGAGGTGGCTATTTCTATTGTAAGCTATTCAAAGAATTATTATTTCTTTTTTGTAGCTGTTTTTTTGATAACTTTTGTTTCAGTTACTACAGCTGTTCTAGGTAATACCTCAACACGTCTGTTTCTTTGGTAACACTCTTCAGTGTTTTCAGTACATAACAATTGAGATTTTCCTAAACCACGAGCAGTTAAACGAGCTTTATCCACTCCACCTCTTTCAACTAAAATATTAACTAACGCTTGAGCACGTTTTAAAGATAATGTTTTGTTATAAGCGTCTTTACCTCTTTGGTCAGCATGTCCGTCAATGTAGAAGCTTTTTTCTTTTAAATCATCAGAATTTAAAATTTGAGCAGCTACACGTACATCTTCGTAAGAAGAAGGAACAATTTTATCAGAGTTGTATTCGAATAAAATATTAGATAAACGTTTTGCTACGTGAACTTCTGTCCATGGACATCCATTATTTTCTTTTGGTCCTTTTACTGTTGGACAAGCATCATCTTTATCTGGAATACCATCTCCATCTGTATCTGGACAACCTTGGAATTCAGCTAAACCATATTCGTTTGGACAAGCATCATCTTTATCAAAGATTCCATCACCATCTGTATCTGGCCAAGGACATCCATTATTTTCTACTGGACCTGCAACTGTAGGACAAGCATCATCTTTATCTGGAACACCATCACCATCTGTATCTGGACAACCTTGGAATTCAGCTAAACCAAATTCTGTTGGACAAGCATCATCTTTATCAAAGATTCCATCACCATCTGTATCTGGACATCCGTTTGTAGATGGATCATTTGTAGCGATACCTGGAGTATCTGGACATGCATCTTCGTCATCAGGAATACCATCACCATCTCTATCTTGTTTTCCGAAACGGAAAGTAACACCTACTGTGTGTTGGAAGAAATCGAAATAATTGTTTCCTCCGTAAGCTGGTAACCAGTTGTAATCAGAAGCAACGTTTAAACCAAAGTTTTTAGTAAACCATAAGTTAAATCCAGCACCTAAAGAAGCTACAAAGTGATTTTTCTCTAAATCTTCAACTTCTGTTAATTGGTAAGTTTCATTTCCATCACCATTACCATAGTAAGCTGTTAATGGAAATTGTAATCCTGTGTAGTCGTATCTGTGGTAACCAGCACCTACACGGATATATGGATCAAACCAAGAATCTTCTTTTAAGATATAACCATTAGCTAACTTATAACGTAAACCTAAACCAGCATTGATGAATAATTCATCTTTGATACGTAATCTGTTGTTATCAACTTCACCTACTGAAGCAGTTAAATCAACATCAAAAGATCTGTTTAAGTTACGGATGATAGATAATTTAGATAAAGGAGGAACGATATCCCAATTATCTGTTTTGAAATACTGGTTGAATGGTCCAGTCACTGAGTTGTGATCAACTGCGTGAGCACCAACTGTAATTGCCCAAGGATTCTTAGAATTCTGAGCATCTACAAAAGAATTACCCGCTAGGAATAATACTACTGCAGATAATAATAGATTAAACTTTTTCATTATCAAATATTTAGCGTTTTAAATATATTAAATTTTACTTAATTTTATACAATTATAAGACAAATTTAAGAATTCTTTATCATTCTATCCAAATCTCTTTTCAAATCTTTTCCTTTTATTGTGTTTCTTTTGTCAAAAAGTTTCTTCCCTTTTGCCAAATATATCTTCAATTTTGCCAACCCTTTATTGTTTATAAATAGCGTGGTTGCTACAATCGTTAATCCAGTCTCTTTCGTTTTGCGTTCTAATTTTCTCAACTCAGATTTTTGTAATAAAAGTTTTCTGTCTCGTCTAGTTTTATGATTAAAGTATGTTCCCCAATCATATTCGTCAATAAACATATTGACAATATAGAGTTCTCCATCCTTCATTTGACAAAAACTTTCGGTAATCGAAGCTTTTCCCATTCGGATAGATTTTATTTCAGTCCCAAATAATTGGATGCCGGCTTCGTAAGAATCTAATAATTCATACTCAAACCTTGCACGTTTATTCTTAATCGTAACTTCTTTCTGCACTTTATTTTATTCCAATTAAAATTTGTAACTTTGCCGGAAGGTCAAACAAACATCATACCAAAAATTATGTTAAATGTTTCTAATTTATCGCTTCAATTCGGCAAGCGTGTACTTTTCGACGAAGTTAATATAAAATTTACAAATGGCAACTGTTACGGGATAATTGGTGCCAATGGAGCAGGAAAATCTACTTTCTTAAAAATATTATCAGGTGAAATCGATCCAACTTCAGGACAAGTTAGTCTTGAAAAAGGAAAACGTATGTCTGTTTTAGAACAGAATCACTTCAAATATGACGAATATACAGTATTGGATACTGTTTTACGTGGAAATAAAGTATTATACGATATTAAAGAACGTATGGATGCTTTATATGCTAAACCAGATTTTTCTGAAGAAGATGGTATCAAAGCAGGAGAATTAGGTGTCGTTTATGAAGAAATGAACGGATGGAATGCAGAATCTGATGCTGCTACATTATTATCGAATGTAGGAATTGATTCGGATATGCATTATTCATTAATGGGAGATTTAGATAATAAAGCGAAAGTTCGTATTTTGATTGCTCAAGCTTTATTTGGAAATCCTGACGTGTTAATCTTAGATGAGCCTACCAACGAATTGGACGTTAATACAATTCAATGGTTAGAGGATTTCTTAGGTAATTTCGAGAATACTGTAATCGTTGTATCGCACGACCGTCACTTCTTAGACGCAGTTTGTACGCATATTTGTGATTTAGATTTCTCTAAATTAAACCTATATTCTGGTAACTACACATTCTGGTACGAGTCTTCTCAGTTAGCTGCAAAACAACGTGCGCAACAAAACAAAAAAGCAGAAGAAAAGAAAAAGGAATTACAAGATTTCATTGCTCGTTTCTCTTCTAACGTTGCTAAAGCAAAACAAACGACTTCTCGTAAAAAAATGATCGAGAAATTAAATATCGAAGATATCAAACCTTCTTCTCGTCGATATCCAGCACTTATCTGGGAACAATCGCGTGAGGCTGGTGATCAAATCTTAGAAGTAAACAATTTATCTGCTTCTGTAGATGGAGAAGTTTTATTTAAAGATGCGAACATCAACTTGAAAAAAGGTGATAAAATTGGTATTTTCTCTCGTAACTCGAAAGCAGTTTCTCAATTTTTCGAAATTCTTTCAGGAAAAGCTCAGCCAGATTCTGGAGATTTTACTTGGGGAATTACAACAACACAAGCGTATTTACCTTTAGATAATACAGATTTCTTCAAAGAAGATATCAACTTGGTTGATTGGTTACGTCAATATACAGAATCAGACGATGAACGTCACGAAGAATTTATGCGTGGTTTCTTAGGGAAAATGTTATTCTCTGGAGACGAAGCTCTTAAAAAATCTTCTGTTTTATCAGGAGGTGAAAAAATGCGTTGTATGTTCTCTCGCATGATGTTATTACGTGCAAACGTATTATTGTTAGACGAGCCAACAGGTCACTTAGACTTAGAATCGATTACAGCATTGAATAATTCTTTGGTTAATTTCAAAGGAACAATTTTAATGGGTTCTCATGACCACGAATTGATTCAAACAACTTGTAACCGTATTATCGAGTTAACTCCAAACGGAATCATCGATCGTTATATGACGTATGATGAATTCTTAGATGATCCAAAAGTAAAAGAATTAAAAGCAAAATATTACGCTTAATAATTTCTTTCACCATATTTCTAAAAATCCAGAAGGTTCTACTTTCTGGATTTTTTTATTCATAAATTATTCTATCTTTGAGTTAGAATTTTTCGCATGATTCAACTTCCTACCATATTACTTTATCTCATTATTGCATTGATTATTTTTCTAATCATTATGATTACATATTTAATCCATTCATTAAAATCTGAGAAAAAAATAAGTCATGAGCAAACGCAACGTTTAGACAATTTATCTACAAAAGTTGATGAGTTAAAATTGGAGTCATACGAAGCTAAACTGAATCCTCATTTATTCAAAAACATACTTAATTCTATTCAGTCAAATGCTTATCAAACCTATTATACGATTGATAAATTGGCAAATGTGTTGGATTATATTTTGTACGAAAGCAAAGACAATTTTGTGACGATAAAAGATGAAATAGATTTCACTAAAAACTTTATTGAAATTAATAAAGTAAAAGTTTCGCCTTTGTTTGATTTTCAAGTTAAAACGAAAATTGATGAAACTTCACCTTATTATCAAGAAAAAATTATTTTACCTTTATTAAGTATTGATTTTATTGAAAATGCTTTCAAACATACCGACTTTCAACAAGCCAATTCATTTATAAAAATTTTGCTTGAACTGAATAATAAATCATTTCAAATTCAGGTAATGAATAAAATTTCACCAAAAAATAGTTTAAAAAAAGAAACTGGCGGACATGGAAGTCAATCCTTAGAACATCGCTTGAAAATGGTTTACGACGACGATTTTTCACTTTCTAAAACTATTGAACAGGATATTTTTGTAGCCAACTTAAAAATAAATCTACATGAGTTTTACACTAAAATGCATACTAATTGACGACGAAATTCTTGGGTTAAAATACCTGAAAATGTTGTGTGAACAAATGGAGGACATAGAAGTTGTGAAAGCTTATGTTGATCCTGAATTATTCATTAACGAAATTGAAAACTTAGATTTTGACTTTTGTATTTTAGACATCGAAATGCCTAAAATAAATGGTTTACAAATCGCTAATTTATTAAAAGAAAAACCGTTTATTTTTTCCACTGCTTATAAGGGATATGCTGTTGATGCTTTTGATTTAGA
This sequence comes from Empedobacter falsenii, assembly GCF_013488205.1. Lineage (NCBI taxonomy): Bacteria > Pseudomonadati > Bacteroidota > Flavobacteriia > Flavobacteriales > Weeksellaceae > Empedobacter > Empedobacter falsenii. The sequence continues at coordinate 3,089,529 of NZ_CP040908.1, forward strand.
TGCGACAGATTATATTCAAAAACCAATCAAAAAAGAGCGTTTACAACAAGCTGTTGACAAAGTAAAAAAACGTTTGCAAAATAGTTTTTCGACGCCAAATAATTTTGTACAATTAAATTCGGATAAAGGAAAAATTTTGTTGCAGTTTAATCAAATTTTGTACATTACAACTTCTACCGTTGACAGCCGTGATAAAGTGGTTTATTATCAAGATTTATCATTCTTGATTTTGAAAAATATCACACTCGATGCATTATCAGAAATGTTACCCGAAAAAGATTTTGTTCGTATCAATAAACGAGAAATAATCAGCTTACATCACATCAAATATTTCCACTCAGACAACGTTACTTTAGACGTTTTATCAAAAGAAAATAAAGAAATCAATTTGGTATTAAGCGAAGTTTACAAAGCTAATTTTATTGCTCAAATTTCAATTTGATTACAAAAAAAATCCATTTCATTACATTTTACTCAAGTTTAAAAAATATTGATATTTTTCTGTAAATTAATTTCTGACTTTTGTTGAAAATTAACGCCATGAAAAAATCGACAAGAAATTCAATTTTTTATATCGTAACCATTCTACTTTGTTCAATCATGATGTATTTTATTGTGATAAGAGCAGAAGAAATGGAAACTGGAAAACATGTTGTTCACGCTGCAAACGGAAGCAATTACTTCAATGACTTCATCAACAGTATAACACATAATATTGGACACCCTCTTGCTATTTTATTAGCACAAATTGTGACCATTATATTTACCGCAAGAGTTTTTGGATGGATTTTTAATAAAATTGGACAACCAACTGTAATTGGAGAAATTATTGCGGGTATTTTCCTTGGTCCTTCTTTTATTGGTATGCATTTCCCAGAGTTTTTTGGTGATCTTTTCCCAAAAGAATCGTTAGGAAACTTAGAATTTATCAGTCAAATCGGTTTGATTCTATTCATGTATGTCATCGGAATGGAGTTAGACCTGAAAGTGCTAAAGAAAAATGCACAAGACGCCATAGTTATTAGTCACGCAAGTATCATTATTCCATTTACACTTGGTTTGGCTTTGGCTGGATTAATTTATATGGAATTTGCTCCAGAAGGAATTAACTTTTTATCATTTGCCCTTTTTATCGGAATTTCGATGAGTATTACAGCCTTTCCCGTTTTGGCTCGTATTGTACAAGAACGCGGAATTAGTAAAACTCGTTTAGGTTCTATTGTAATTACTTGCGCTGCTGCCGACGATATCACGGCTTGGTGTTTATTAGCTGCGGTTATCGCCATCGTAAAAGCTGGATCATTCGTCAGTTCATTATATGTTATTTTACTAGCAATTGTTTACGTTATCGCAATGGTTCGTTTCGTTCGCCCTTTTTTAAAGCGCATTGCAGACGTACATTCGAGTAAAACAACGCTTACAAAACCTATCATAGGAATCTTTTTCTTGGTCTTAATTATTTCTTCATATTTAAGCGAAATCATTGGAATTCATGCATTATTTGGAGCTTTTTTAGCTGGAACAATTATGCCTGAAAATGTAAAATTCAGAAATTTATTCATCGAAAAAATAGAAGATGTTTCATTAGTTTTATTACTTCCACTATTCTTTGTTTTTACGGGTTTAAGAACACAAATTGGATTATTAGATAGTCCACATTTATGGCAAACAGCGGGATTGATTATTTTGGTTGCTGTAACAGGAAAATTTGTTGGAAGTGCAGTCGCCGCAAAATTTGTAGGACAAAATTGGAAAGATAGTTTGACCATTGGAGCCTTGATGAATACACGAGGTTTGATGGAATTAGTCGTGCTAAACATTGGATATGATTTAGGAGTTTTAACACCAGAAGTTTTCGCTATGATGGTGATAATGGCTTTGGTCACAACTTTTATGACAGGTCCAGCTTTGGATTTAATCAATTGGATTTTCCGCAAACAAAAAACAGAAAATGAACTTTCTGAAATTAGTCAAAGTCAGAAATATAAAATTTTAATTGATTTTCAAACACCCGAGAAAGGTGCTGAATTGTTGCGAATAGCTAATAGCTTTATCAAAAAACAAGACGAAAATTCACTTGTTTCTGCAATTCATGTGATGAAAAGTAGCGAAGTGCAACATTTCAATCTTGAGGATAGAGAAGCAGAAATTTTCGAGCCGATTATTGAGGTTTCCGAAGAGTTACACCAAGATGTAACAACCATGTTCAAAGTCTCTACAGATATGGTTTTTGAGACAATTGATGTTGCGCAAAAAGGTGATTACGATTTGATGTTGATGGGTGTAAGAAATTCTATTTATTCTGGTTCGTTGTTAGGAAATATTTTAGGATTTACGACAAAAATCATCGATCCAGATATTTTGATAGGTCAAGTTACTGGAAAAGAAAACATGTTTGATCATTCAATTTTCAACGAAAGAACGAAACAATTATTGAACAAATCAACTGTTCCTGTTGGAATTGTTTTGGACAAAAATTTCACAAAAGCTGAGAAAGTTTTTCTTCCTCTTTTCGGAAATAAAGATGCCGATTTACTGAAATACGCACAACGTTTAATCTCAAATAGCGAATCTCAAATTATTATTGTAGACGTGAGCGGTTACACAAAACGTCATTCAGAAGTAAAAGAAATTATTCGTAGTATCGAAAATATTGCTCCAAATCATATTAGCCTTTCGTACAAACAACAATTGGATAAAGAGTTTTTGGATGAAATGGATTTGATGATGATTAGTATGGAAAGTTGGAAAAACTTAATCGAAACAAAAAGTATTTGGATTTCCAATGTCCCAACAACTTTGATTATTTCGGAGTAGAATATATATTTGTTGAAAATTTAACTAAACATGAAAAAAATAGTATTCTTTGTTTTAATAATAATTTCAACTTTTTGTAAAAGTCAAGAGCAAATTGATTTTAATATTAAGTATTTACCTAACTATAATTATACTTTATCTCTAAATCAAACTTCGGAAAATAGTGTTAAATACATCGGTTCTGAAGATATATTATTAGCATTAAAAAACAAAGGAATAGAAAATCCAACATTATCTAAAGATACAATCATACTAAAAAGTATTTCTAAAACTGGTAATCTAAAAAATAATGAATTTCCGATTAATATTGAGTTATTAGAATCAAATAATTCTGTTCTTACAAAAGGAACAAAATTTTCTGGAAAATACATTAATCAAAAGATAAAAATCGACTCTATTTTTTCTTCAATAATGACTAAAAATCAAAAAGAAGCTTTAATGAAAATGATGGAATCTGTATTCAATCAAGTTGAATTTCCAAATAAAAAAGTGAAAGTTGGAGAGAGTTTTAATCAAGAAACTACTATGTCAATTCCAATCGAAAATGTAAACCTTGAAATGAATATAAATTCTTTGTATACTCTAAAAAATATTGAAAATGGAATAGGTTATTTTAATCTAAACCAAGAATACAGTATAAAATCAAAAATCGAAGGTTATGATGCAAAAATTACTGGTTCAGGAGTTGGAAAAATACATTATGATATTGAAAATAAATTTTACAAAAAATATTTTTTAGAAATGAATATGTCTTTAAATATTGACATAAAACCAATTATAATAGAAATAAACTCAAAAAGTATTTTTGAACAGAATACAGAAATCAAAAAAACAAAAGAATAATCTACACAAAAAAAATCCAGCTTAAAAGCTGGATTTTTTTGTTTTATATCATTCAAAATTGATTAAACATCAATTTTTGCATAATGTGCATTTTTCTCGATAAACTCACGACGAGGCGGTACATCATCACCCATCAACATAGAGAACACGCGATCTGCTTCTGTCGCATTGTCAATCGTTACTTTACGCAACGTTCTGTGTTCTGGATTAAGTGTTGTATCCCATAATTGCTCCGCGTTCATTTCCCCAAGACCTTTATATCGTTGAATTGTAACTCCTTTACCAGAACCATCTGTAGAGAATTCTGCAGTTAAACGCTCACGATCTTTTTCGTCCCAAGCATATTCTGCTTTCGCTCCTTTTTTGATCAAATATAAAGGTGGCGTTGCAATATAAATATGTCCTTGCTCAATCAATTCTTTCATATAACGGAAGAAGAATGTCAAAATTAATGTCGCGATGTGAGAACCGTCGACATCGGCATCGGTCATAATTACAACCTTGTGGTAACGTAATTTTGAGATATTAAGTGCTTTTGAATCTTCTTCAGTTCCGATTGTTACACCTAAAGCTGTATAAATATTTTTAATCTCTTCGTTATCCAAAACTTTGTGCGCCATCGCTTTCTCTACATTCAAAATCTTACCACGCAATGGTAAAATTGCTTGAAAATGACGATCACGACCTTGTTTTGCCGTTCCTCCGGCAGAATCTCCCTCGACTAAGAATAACTCAGATTCTTCTGGTTTACGAGATGAACAATCCGCTAATTTCCCTGGCAATCCGCTTCCTCCCATTGGATTTTTGCGTTGTACCATTTCACGAGCTTTCTTCGCTGCCTGACGAGCTTTTGCTGCTAAAATTACTTTATCAACAATTTGTTTTGCTTCTGTTGGATTCTCTTCTAAGAAATTCGTTAACATTTCTGCCACAATTTTATCTACCGCAGGAGAAACCTCAGAGTTTCCTAATTTCGTTTTTGTTTGACCTTCGAATTGAGGTTCCATTACTTTTACCGAAATAACTGCTGTTAATCCTTCTCGGAAGTCATCTCCAACAATTTCAACTTTTTCTTTTGCAAGATTAAAGTTTTCTTCAGCATATTTTTTCAATGTACGTGTCAATGCACGACGAAAACCAGATAAATGCGTTCCACCTTCGTGTGTATTGATATTATTTACATACGAATGCACATTTTCGTTATACGATGTATTGTATCGCATTGCAACCTCAACTGGAATTCCATCACGTTCACCTTCCATGAAGATTACTTTGTCCATGATAGATTCGCGGCTACCGTCGATAAACTCAACAAATTCTTTTAATCCTTCTTCAGAATGAAAAGTTTCTGTTACAGGATTTCCATCAGCATCTTTTTCGCGTTCGTCAACCAATACAATATTGATTCCTTTGTTTAAGAAAGCTAACTCACGCAAACGATTTGCTAAAGTAGAATAGTTATATGTTTGTACTTCTTGGAAAATTGTATCATCTGGCGTAAAAGTAACTGTTGTACCACTTTTATCAGTCGTTCCAACTTCTTTTACATCATACAAAGGTTTCCCTTTCGAATATTCCTGAATATATTGTTTTCCGTTCTTGAAAACTTCTGCCGATAAATGGTTAGAAAGTGCATTAACACACGAAACTCCAACACCGTGCAAACCTCCAGAAACTTTGTACGTATCTTTATCAAACTTACCTCCTGCACCAATTTTCGTCATTACAACTTCTAATGCAGATTTTCCTTCTTTTTTATGTAAGTCGACAGGAATACCACGTCCGTTATCTTCTACACGAATCGAGTTTCCTTCTAAAATTGTCACCTTGATTGTATCACAGTATCCTGCTAAAGCTTCATCAATAGAGTTATCAACAACCTCGTAAACTAAGTGGTGTAATCCTCTAACTCCGACGTCACCAATGTACATCGATGGACGAAGACGTACGTGCTCCATTCCTTCTAACGCTTGGATATTATCCGCCGTATATGTGTTATTACTCATAATATGTCTCTAACTTTTTAAAACAAACAAATATAGTGAATTTTGACGAGAAAACCTCTTAAAAAGAACTTAAAGTATTGGATAAAATAACGTTTTAAACATCATTTTTTGGATTAATTCAATAATTGTTAAAATAAAAAACCGAAATCAAATTGATTTCGGTTTTGAAGTATATAATTTCTATAAATTAAATATCTTTCTTTTCTATGTAAACGACTTTTTTCGTTTCGAAAAAATCTTCGTCAAAAAAGTTTTGAATATCAAATAAAACTGCATTTGGAAAACCTGCTAATTCTTCTGTCAAATCGCCTCCTTTTAGGTATAACAAACCATTTGGAAAAGGATTAATCGCTTCTTTTTTGAATTTCCCGCGAATCCATTCCGCAAATCTTGGCATTGCTGTTACCGCACGAGAAACAACAAAATCATATTTATCTGTCAACTCTTCGGCACGCTTCTGTTCAGCTTTTACATTCGTCAAACCTAAACCATCAGCCACACCTTTTACAACCTTGATTTTTTTCCCGATAGAATCTACCAAATGAAACTGAACATTCGGAAACAAAATTGCCAACGGAATTCCTGGTAAACCTCCGCCAGTTCCTACATCCAGAACAGAAGAACCATCTGCAAACTCCATTACTTTTGCAATCGCTAACGAATGTAAAATATGATTCGTATAAATTTCGTCGATATCTTTTCGAGAAACAACATTGATTTGATCGTTCCATTCTTTGTACAAATCACCAACTTTCGAAAATTGCTCAATTTGTTTTTCCGTTAAGTCAGGAAAATATTTTAAAATTAAATCAATCATTGCTTAAATAATTTCTGAAACTCGCTGACAAACGTAATCTAACAACTTTGTATCGTCTTCTGTAAACGGATTAATTTTGTGCGAATCGATATCAATTTGACCAATATTTTCTCCATTTTTGAAAATTGGAACAACAATTTCAGCTTTCGTTTCTATTGAACAAGCCAAATAATTATCTTGTGCATAAACGTCTGGCACAACAAAAGTTTCGTTAGATTCTGCCACTTGCCCACAAATTCCTTTACCATAAGGAATTATTGTATGATCGGTAGCTGCACCAACATAAGGTCCAAGTTTTAGTTCATTTTTATCTCCATTCTTGAAATAAAATCCCACCCAATTATAGTATTCAACTTCGTCACTCAACAATTGACAAATCTTTTGTAATCTATCTTCCGTAGAAATTGCGCTATCAATTATGACATCCACGCGTTTATGTAAATCTTGCATTTTGTTACTTCTAAAAAAGCAAATTTATTGATTAATCATAACTTAATCAAAAGTTGACGTTTTTCATTTATATTTGTTCAAGATTTTTTAACCAAATGAAAGAATTTAAACCTTTATTGTTATTCCTTGCACGTTTTTTAGGAACTTACATTATTTTAAGTTTAGCTTATAAATTGTATTTGGATCAATATTTACCGCACAATACCCCTGATCCATTTACAAAATTAACATCTGATGTAACAGCTTTTGGTTTGAACAAATGTGGTTTTTTTACTTTTTCTAATATTGCAGAAAACCAACCTTGGATGCGTTTGGTAATGGACGGACAAGTCGCGTCTATTGTAAATGAAGGTTGTAATGCGATTTCTATTTTGATAATTTTCATAGCGTTTATCGTTGCTTTTTACACGAATTTCAAACAAACTTTTTTGTTTATTTTGTCTGGTTTAGCAATTCTTTTTGTGATGAATATTTCGAGAATTATGTTGTTAAATTATATTTTTAGATACCACGCAGAATATGGTAAAATGGCGCACGATTATCTATTCCCTGCAATTATTTATGGTTCAATCGTGATTCTTTGGATTGTTTGGATCAAATTTTTTGTAACAAAATACAATAAGCAAAATGCTAAATAAATATTTACGTTATGCAATTGCAGTTTTACTTGTTTTTGGATTGATATTAGTCCGAAAATTTGAAGATGTTTTATTTTATGATCCTTTCATAAAATACTTTCATTTTGTTGGTCATTCAAAATTCCCAGAAATTGATTTACCAAAATTGAGCGCTAGTTTGACAGTTCGTTATCTTATCAATACATTATTAACTGTATTAATTATTTGGTTTATTTTCTGGAAAAAAATTTACGTTAAATTCTCTATCATTATCATGATTATTGGATTAATCGTTCTTTTACCAATCTATAATTATTTGATTTCGACACAATTTTCATCAGGCGAAATGATTTTCTTTTATGTGAGAAGATTTCTCATTCAGCCTATGTTTTTATTGATTTTAGTTCCTTGTTTTTATTACCAAGAAATACAATATAAAAAAACGGTCGAAAATTAATTTTCGACCGTTTTTTTATTTTATCTAATTTATATTTTACAATAAACCTGATTCATCTTTTTCTTGTTGTGCATCCAATTTTGCTTGCTCTTTTGCAGCAGCTTCTTGTGCTTTTTGTTCTGCAACTTTACGTTTTTCTTCGTTTGCAATCTCTGCATTTGCTTTATTCACCGCTTTGTATTTATAAAGCCAGCCTAAAAATCCTCCCAAAATAAATCCGATACCAGCACCTCCAGTAATTCCTACCAAAAATTCTTTATCCGAAAATAATCTCGAAATATCCAAATTCGTAAAATAATACATTGCAATACTAATCGCAATCAACAAAAATCCAATAAAAGTAGAATAGGTCATCGTTATATGTTTTTAAAATAAATCTTGTAACATTCTTTGGCGAACAGCTTCGTACAAAATCGCTCCAGCCGCAACCGAAACATTCAATGAAGCAGTTTGTCCAGCCATAGGCAATTTAATAATTTTATCCGAAATTTTAATAATAGAATCCGAAACACCATCTTCCTCACTTCCCATCACAATAGCTGCAGGAACAGAGAAATCTGCATCATAAATAAATTCTGCTGATTTTTCAGAAGCACTAAAAATTGAGATTCCAGCCGATTGTAAATATTTAATAACATTCACTAAATTTCCTTCTTTACAAACCGGAATATTATACAACGCCCCTGTCGAAGTTTTGATCGCATCTGCATTTACAGAAGCCGAACCTTTTGCTGGAATAATAATCGCGTCAACACCAACACATTCTGCTGTACGAGCGATCGCACCAAAATTACGAACATCAGAAACACGATCTAAAATCAAAATAAAAGGCGTTTTTCCTTGTTCCCAAATTTGAGGTAATACATTTTCGATTGAATCAAATTCGATTGGAGAAACGAATGCGTAAACACCTTGATGATTTTTTCCAGTAAAACGATTTAGTTTTTCTAAAGGCACATAACTTACAGGAATTTCATATTCAGTGATTAATTTTCTCAATTCTGAAAAAATTTCTCCTTGTAAACCTTTTTGAATAAAAATTTTGTCGATTGTTTTCCCTGCTTCAATCGCTTCTATTACTGGTCTTAAACCAAAAATTCCTGCTTCGTTTTTCATAAGTGCAAAGATAAAAAAATTATACGTAACTATTTACCAATCCTTCTTCTCAATTGTTGCAAATAATTTGGAAAGCTCATATACAACATGCAACCAATGACAATTAGCGAAATCATTGAGATTAAATTTAGTTTGAGATGAATGATTTTTGACACAAAAACAACCACCAAAACAACATTAAATAAGGTTTGAAAATAAAAATGTTGCGCAATTTTTCGTCCAAAATCTGATTTGCTATATGAAGCAAAAAACATAAAAAGCACTAAAATTGTAAGAATTAAACTAATTTTCATTCTAAAAAAATTCACTAAATTTGAAAGGTTAAATATACTCAAAATGCAACAATATCACGATTTATGTAAAAAGGTTTTAGCAGAAGGCGCTTTTAAAGAAGACAGAACGGGAACAGGAACTAAAAGTATTTTTGGTTACCAAATGCGTTTCGATTTGTCGAAAGGTTTCCCTTTGGTGACGACTAAAAAATTACATTTAAAATCGATTATCTACGAATTGTTGTGGTTTTTGAAAGGTGATACGAATATCAAATATTTAACAGATAATGGTGTAAGAATATGGAACGAATGGGCTGACGAAAATGGTGATTTAGGTCCTATTTATGGTCATCAATGGCGTTCATGGGGGAAACCAAATGGAGAAGTTGTTGACCAAATTAAAGTTGCGATTGATCAAATAAAAAATAATCCTGATTCACGTAGAATTATAGTTTCTGCTTGGAATGTTGGAGAATTAGATCAAATGGCTTTAGCTCCATGTCATGCATTTTTTCAGTTTTATGTGAATGATGGAAAATTATCGTTGCAATTGTATCAACGTAGTGCAGATATTTTCTTAGGTGTTCCATTCAATATTGCGTCATATGCGTTATTACAAATGATGGTTGCACAAGTTTGTGATTTAGAAGTCGGCGATTTTGTGCATACTTTTGGAGATGCACATATTTACAAAAATCATTTTGAACAAGTTGAACTACAATTAACACGCGAACCTTTTCCTCTTCCAACAATGAAAATCAATCCGAATGTAAAGGATATTTTTGATTTTACATACGAAGATTTCGAATTAGAAAATTATCAAGCTCATCCTCACATCAAAGGAATTGTAGCAGTTTAATCATAAAAAAACACTTAAAGTCTCCAAATTGGAGGCTTTTTTTGTAACTTTTCGAGAAAATTATCAACCAATAGAAATAAATTTTTACGATGAAAAAACGAATCCTTTGGCTTTCATCAGCCTTTATTATATCAAGTCTTACTTATGCGCAAGTAATGACGCCACCGCCGAGTTATAACGAAAACCAAACGAACAAATTAGATATTTATCGTGCAGAAGCAGAACGAATTAATAATCTTGTTCATACCAAATTGGATCTTAAATTTGATTATGCAAAAGAGCACGTTTTAGGTGAAGCTTGGGTAACATTGAAACCACATTTCTATGCTACAAACAAAGTTACATTAGACGCAAAAGCAATGTTGATTAGCGAAGTTGCTTTGGTAAATGGTGCTACAAAAAAGAAATTAAATTATAAATATGATGATTTACAATTAGTCATCGATTTGGATAAAGAATACAAAAAAGATCAAGAATATACACTTTACATCAAGTATACAGCGCGTCCAAACGAAGTAAAACAAGAAGGAAGTGCGGCCATAAACGATGCAAAAGGTGTTTATTTTATCAATGCAAAAGGTGAACGACCAAATTATCCAACTCAAATTTGGACACAAGGCGAAACTGAATCTTCTTCTTGTTGGTTCCCGACAATTGATAAAACGAATCAAAAAACTTCACAAGAAATCACGTTAACATATCCTGATAAATATGTTTCATTATCAAATGGAACAATGAAATCTTCGAAGAAAAATTCGGATGGAACAAAAACTGATTATTGGAAATTTGATAAAAAACATGCGCCATATTTATTCTTTTTCGGGATTGGAGATTACGCAGTCATCAATGATAAATGGAAAAATATCAATGTTGATTATTACGTAGAACCAGAATATAAAGATGTTGCAAAGCAAATTTTTGGTAATACACCAGAAATGATTCAGTTCTTTTCTGATAGATTAAACTATCCTTATCCTTGGGATAAATATGCACAAATGACGGCTCGCGAATATGTTTCTGGAGCGATGGAAAATACAACAGCTTCTTTATTTCATGATGGTGTTCAGCAAAAAGCTGGTCAATTAGTCGATGAAAACACTGCTGAATATGTTATTGCGCACGAATTATTTCACCATTGGTTTGGAGATTTAGTTACGGCTGAAAGTTGGGGAAATTTAACAGTGAATGAATCGTTTGCTAATTATTCTGAATATTTATGGTTTGAATATAAATACGGAAAAGAGAAAGCGGATGAGCATCGTTACAACGAAATGTTTGGTTATAAACAAGGCGATGGACCAACGAAAAATTTGGTTCGAGTTCATTACAATTCTCGCGAAGACATGTTTGATGGTGTTTCGTACAACAAAGGTGGAATTATCTTACATATGTTGAGAAACTTCTTAGGAGATGATGCTTTCTTCAAAGGTTTGAACAAATATTTGAAAGATAATGAATACGGAAAAGCTGAATCTGCTCAATTACGATTGGCTTTGGAAGAAGTTTCTGGTCGTGACTTAAATTGGTTTTTCAATCAATGGTATTACGAAAATGGTCATCCAAAATTAACAGTTGTTTCAGATTATTCTTCAGCAAATAAAAAAATAAAAGTTGTTGTTCGTCAAGATGCTTCAAAATTATTTGAATTTCCTTTTGCGATTGATATTGTCGAAAATGGAAAAACAACGCGTCAACAAGTTTGGGTTCCAAAACAAGCCGAAACTGTTTTCGAATTTGCAGCAAACCAAAAACCTGATGTCGTTATTCCAAATGCGGATCAAGTTTTATTAGCAGATATCGACGATAAAAAACCTGTTGAAGATTTTATTGCGCAATACAAAGCTGGAAAAGGAAATTACACGACACGTTTATTAGCGATTGAAGCAATGGCAAATGCGCAAGCAACTAATCCAAAAGCGGCTGATGCCTTGGTTAATGCTTTAGATGATTCATTTGATGGATTAAGAATTTATGCGATTCATAAATTGGACACAAAATCAAAAACGATTGTTGATAAAGCTTCATCAAAATTAAAACAATTGGCTTCTAATGATCCTAAAACATTGGTTCAAGCGGCTGCTTTAAGTGCTTTGAATGATGCCAATATTTATGATGTAGCAATTTTCGAGAAAGCTTCAAAAAGCCCTTCATTTAGTGTTCAAGGAGCCTCGTTAACTGGAATCTTAAAAAATAATCCTTCAAAAATTAATGATTTAACAACTAATCTTGATAATGAAGTGATTAAAGGTTCACCAGATTTAGCAATGGCATTAGTTCCGACTTGGATCAAAAATAATCAATTGGATAAAGCTGCTTTAATTTCGGAATCTGCTGCGATGTATGAATTCGTAAAATTCCAAGATCCAGAAAAAGGAAAAATTGCTGAACAAGCTTTCAATTGGATTATGAACAATGACACACCAGATGCAACGGCTGAAATTGCTAAAACATATTCGCGTTATTATCCATATTTGAATGAACAAAATCCACAAGCAGGACAAGCTGTGAAAATGATGGCTGAAAAAGCATTGCAAGTAAAAACGAATGCTGCAAAAACAATTAAATCAGCAACTATTGCAAAACAAGTGGAGCAATTACAAGATGCTATAAATAAAATGAAATAATTCACTAAAATTATTATATTTGTTAAGCTATCCTTGCAAGAGGATAGCTTTTTTTACCTTATAACTTATGATAAACATTGTAGTAGCAAAAGCAAGCAACAACGTAATTGGTGCAAAAAATGATTTGATTTGGCATTTACCAAATGATCTGAAACATTTCAAAAGTATAACTTCTGGGCATCCTATTATTATGGGACGAAAAACGTTCGAATCATTGGGTAGACCTTTACCAAATCGTACCAATATTGTTGTGACAAGAGATCAGAATTGGAATACAGAAGGTATCGAAATTGCGTCTTCTTTACCAAAAGCAATAGAAGTTGCGAAAAAAATTGACGATGATATTTACATTATCGGTGGTGGAAATATTTACAAACAAGCGATGGAATTTACTGATATTTTGTACATCACAGAAGTTCATCACGAATTTGATGGAGACACTTATTTCCCAGAAATAGACTTGGACGAATGGGAAGAAGTAGAACGAGAAGATTTCAAAAAAGATGAAAAACATCCATATGCTTACTCGTTTGTGACGTATAAAAGAATAGATTAGAAACTTTCGTGCATAAAAAAAGCAAGAATTTTGATTCTTGCTTTTATATTTTTTACACCTTAATGTTTTACATCTTGTACTTCGTCTGGATTGTGTTTGTATTTGAACACAATTGCGAACAATACCGTAACAACTAATGCGTAGCCTGCGAAAATAAACCAAGAATGTCTCCATCCTTCTAGCTGCAATGTCAAATCAGTTTGACTATACACTAAATGATTCACGATGTATTGTGCAATTAACATTCCGATTGTTGCTCCAAAACCATTGGTCATCATCATAAAAACTCCTTGTGCAGAAGAACGAATTTCTTCGTTTGTTTCTTTGTCTACATACAACGAACCTGATACATTGAAAAAATCGAAAGCGATTCCGTAAACAATCATTGATAAGATAAACATCCAAACACCAGATCCTGGATCTCCTAATCCAAATAATCCGAAACGTAAGACCCAACCTACCATTGCCATCAACATCACGATTTTGATTCCGAATCGTTTTAGCACGAAAGGAATTAATAAAATACACAATGTTTCAGAAACTTGAGACAACGAAATTAAAGCATTTGCATTACTTGCTCCCCACGTATTGGCATAATCTGGAATATCCTTAAACGTTGTGATAAATGGATTTGCATATCCATTTGTAATTTGCAAAGAAACGCCTAAAAGCATTGAAAAGATAAAGAAAATTGCCATTTTTCTATCTTTAAATAATGCAAAAGCTTTTAAACCAAATGCATCAGAAATAGATTGTTTTTCAGAACTTTTGTTAACTGGGCAATTAGGTAATAAGAAACTGTATAAAAACAATATAACTCCTAAAAATCCAGATACAAAGAACTGATAATAATTGGATTGAAAACTTACGAATGTTGGATCACTTGAAAAGTTAAATCCAAAAACACCATCTTTAAATCCAGAGAAATTAACAAATAACATCGCTACAATAAAACCAACTGTTCCAAACGTTCTGATTGGAGGAAAGGATTTGATTGTGTCTAAATTATTTTGTTTTAAAATTGTGTAGGCTGTTGAGTTAGAAAGGGCGATTGTTGGCATAAAGAACGCCACACTAACCGAATAAAGTGCGAAGATTGTTGTAAAATCTACATCGTTTCCAGCTGTCATTCCGTAATAACCTGCTGCAAACATAAAAATCGCAGCTAATAAATGATTCAATCCCAACAAACGTTGTACAGGAATCCATCTATCCGCTACAATACCCATTATTGCGGGCATAAAAATCGACACAATACCTTGCATCGCGTAAAAAAGACCAATTTTTGGACCTAAGCCAACTGATCCTAAGTAATTTCCCATAGAGGTTAGGTATGCTCCCCATACCGCAAACTCAAGGAAACTCATGATTGTAAGTCTAAGCTTTACAGACATAATTATTTGAAATAGTTATTAGTTTCCCATGTTATCGATTTGATCACGAAGGCGAGCTGCCAATTCATAATCTTCATTCTTCACAGCTTTTTCCATCTCAGTTTCAAGTTCAGATTTTGTCCAACCTTCATATTCATTGATATCAGACAAATCATTTTCCAAACCAGCCAAGATATCCAAATCATCTTCAAAGTTATTTGCTGCGCGACGTATATTTTCTTCTTCTTCAATAACGTCCAAATGAATTCCAGCTTTTTCTACAACATTATCATAGGCATAGATAGGTGCATTGAAACGAACAGCCAACGCAATTGCATCAGAAGTTCTCGAATCAATTTCGGCACGTTGTCCATCATTATTTACAAAAATAATATTCGAATAGAAAACGCCATCTTCTAATTTATAAATATAAATAGAATCAACATTCAATTGAAATTCTTTTCCTAATGAAATAAACAAATCGTGTGTTAATGGACGAGGTGGATTAATATCTTTCTCTAAAGCTAATGCGATTGATTGTGCCTCAAAGCTCCCAATAATAATTGGCAACTTTCTTCCTCCTACATTTTCCTCTAGAATCAACGCATATGCGCCAGTCTGAGTTTGACTGTAAGATATTCCTTTAATATTTAATCTAATTAAATTGTCCATTTGGGCGTAAATCTATGAAAAACTGATGAATATTTAATCTTTTTTTAATGAATAAAAAAAATCCGAACCACCTAAATGATTCGGATTGAATTTATAAGCTTAAAATGATTAAGCTTGACCTTTATATTTTTTTAACTCTTCAGTTAATTTAGGAACAATCTCAAAAGCATCTCCTACGATTCCGTAATCTGCTGCTTTGAAGAAAGGCGCTTCTGGATCATTGTTGATCACAACAATTGTTTTAGATCCGTTAACTCCAGCTAAGTGCTGAATAGCTCCTGAAATACCAACTGCGATGTATAAATTTGGCGCAATTGCTTTTCCTGTTTGTCCTACGTGCTCAGCATGAGGTCTCCAACCGATATCAGCAACTGGTTTAGATGATGCTGTAGCAGCTCCTAAAACTTTTGCTAAATCTTCGATCATTCCCCAGTTTTCAGGACCTTTCATTCCACGACCTGCAGAAACTACGATATCAGCTTCTTTCAAATCGATTTTATCAGAAGAAGCCATTTCTGTTGAAACAACTTTTACTTTAGCATCTGCATCAGAAACTGATACTGAAGCTGATTCTTCTGAACCTGAAACTGCATTTTCTTTTGCTCCGAATGCGTTTTGTAAAACTGTAACTACAACTTTTCCTGAAACTGCAACAGTCTCTACTCCTTTCCCTGAGAATGCTTTACGTGCAACTGTGAATGGAGAAACTGCTGTTGGAGCTTTTTCTACATTTGTTACTAAAGATGCTCCTGTTTTGTATGCTAAAACTGGTGCTATAGTCGCTCCTTCGTTTGTTGATGGTAAAACTACAACATCTCCTTGAGCAACTTCAGCCAAAGCTTTTGCGTAAGAATTTGCATCAAATTTTACTAAAGCTGCATTCTCAACTTTAACTACTTTAGATGCTCCATATTTATATAATTCGTCAGCAGCAGCATTTCCAAAAACGATTGCTGTAACAGTATCTCCAGCAACATCAGCTGTAGCTTTTGCATAAGAAACTGCTTCTAATCCTGCTTTTTTATATTTTCCGTCGTGTGACTCTGCGTATACAAAAATTGCCATTTTTTAATTTCTTTTTAGGTGAATAATTAGATTACTTTAGCTTCTTCGTGTAATAATCTTACCAATTCTGCTACATTGTCTTTGTCGATTAATGTTACATTACCTCTTTCAGCAGGTTTTACATAACCAACAACTTCAACTTTAGTTTCTGTTGCTTCTGGTGCAACAACTGTGATTTGTTTTGTACGCGCTTGCATAATTCCACGCATGTTAGGAATTCTTAATGCAGCTTCGTCAACCAATCCTTTTTGTCCTGCGATAACAGCTGGTAAAGCAACTTCTACAGTTTCTTTTCCTCCATCAATTTCGCGAACAGCTTTTGCAGAAGAACCTTCTACATCAAGACCGATACATCCGTTTACAAAACCATAATCTAACATTGCTGCAACTAATCCTGGTACAGAACCTCCATTATAATCAATTGATTCTTTTCCTGTCAATACTAAATCGAAACCACCATCTTTAGCAGCTTTTGCGATTTGTGTAGCAACAAAGAAATCATCACGAGCATCAGCATCAATACGAATTCCATCATTCGCACCAATTGCTAAAGCTTTACGCATAACTGGATCTACAGTTGCATCTCCAACAGTTAAAATTGTAACAGTAGCGCCTTGTTTTTCTTGTAACTCTACTGCTTTGTTTAAACTAAATTCGTCGTGCGGGTTAATAACGAACTGAACGCCATTTTTGTCAAATGATTTTCCGTCAGCTGTGAAGTTGATTTTTGCTGTAGTATCTGGTACACTACTAATACAAACTAATATCTTCATAATTTTGTGTTTACTCTTTCTTTTATGTAAAAATAACTAATTTATTTTATTATGCAAGCATAACATTGTTAATTCTTTACTAAGTCGTTACTTTTCGCTTTCAATTGTTTTTTATAAACTGAATTTGAAACCAATACACTTAGTTCGTACAATAACCAAAGAGGAATTGTAACTAAAATCATACTGTACACATCGTTTGGTGTAATTGCAGCTGCAATCACTAATACAACGATAAATGCGTGTTTACGGTATTCTTTCAAGAATTTTGGTGTTAAGATTCCAATACTCGTTAAGAAGTAAACGAAAACTGGCATCAAAAACATAACTCCCATCGATAATAATAATTGAACAAATAAATCGATATAACTTGGCAATGTCCATGTATTTCCTACACCAAAAGGATCGTAAGTAAATAAGAATTGCGTACATAATGGTAGCAGCATATAGTAGCTAAATAGTACTCCTGTCACAAAGAAAAACGAAACAGCAAAGATGGTAAATCCTGCATACTTTCGTTCAGCTTCTTTTAAGGCTGGTTTTACAAATCGCCAAATTTCAAAAATAATATAAGGAATTGCGATAATTACGCCACACACAATTACTGCAAAAAACTGTGAAGTAATCTGTCCTGATGGATTAAGATTGGTCAATTCTTTCGAAATGTCAAATGATTCAGTATAAATTTTTCCGAAACCTGTTAATTCACCAAATTGATTAAAAATATCAAACGTAGGAAAAGTTGATTTTAGTGGAGCCATTATTACATGTTCCACCAATTCGTCCCAATAAATAGCGACTGCAATAGATGTAATCACAATTGATAAAATAGAACGAACCAAATGTCCTCTCAACTCACCAATATGAGCCAAAAATGACATACTCGATTTTGTATTATCTGCCATACGCTTATTCGATTCCTTCGTTTAAAATTGAGTGAATATCCAAAATTCCATAATAATGATTTTCTTCATCAACCACCACCAATTGTCCAATACTGTTGTGACGAAGAATCGCTAAAGCTTCTCTTGCTTTTTCAGTTTTTTGAATTGTTTTCGGATTCATTGAAGCAATATTTTTCGCTGTTAAATGCGCAAAAGTTTCATTATTTAATAACATTCGGCGCAAATCTCCGTCTGTTATCACACCAACAATTTTATCATGATCAATCACAACTGTAATTCCATGACGACCTGATGTTAATGAATTAATCACTTCTGTAATCGAAGAATCTGGATGTACAAAAGGTTTTCTTTCTGGATCGACAATATTTTCAACTGTCCACAATAATCGTTTCCCTAATGCTCCACCTGGATGATATTTTGCAAAATCGTTTTGTGTAAATGCTCTCAATTTCATCAAAGCAACTGCCAAAGCATCACCCATTACTAATTGAGCTGTTGTAGAAGTTGTTGGTGCCAAATTTACTGGACAAGCTTCTTTATCAATATTAACATCCAAAACAATGTCTGAATTTTTTGCTAATTCTGATTTCAAATTTGATGTCAATCCAATCAAAACCGAAGCATATTGTTTAAGAATCGGAGCCAAGTAAGTAATCTCTGGCGTATTTCCACTTTTCGAGATGCAAATCACTACATCTTCTGGTCTTACAAGACCCAAATCGCCATGAATGGCTTCCGTCGCATGCAAAAATTGACTTGGAGTTCCGGTAGAATTTAACGTTGCTACAATTTTATTTGCAATATGTGCACTCTTTCCTACTCCAACAACTACCAACTTTCCTTTCGTGTTATATATCGCATTTACCGCATCAACAAAAGACTCGCTAATACGAGAAGCTATTGCTTCCAGCGCTTGAATTTCTTCTCGAAAAACACCTTGCGCTATTTGTATTAATTCTGAATTTCCCACAATAAAATTTCTATTGTCTATTTTTAAAATTTTTCGTACTTTTACTCTCCTTTTTTATTTACACTCAATTATATATAAATCATATAAAATTTATGTGTATATTTAAGAGTTATCAAATATAGGAACTATTTAATTTATAATATTAATTTTAGTCTTTTGTGTAGATGGAAGCCACTTCGAAAAACTTAACATCTTACCTAAAAAAATATTTTGGTTTCGACCAATTTAAAGGACAGCAGCACGAAATCATTACAAGCTTACTAAATAAAGAAGATGTATTTGTTTTGATGCCAACTGGAGGAGGTAAGTCTTTATGTTATCAATTACCGGCATTAATGTCAGATGGAGTTGCGATTATTGTATCCCCTTTAATCGCGCTGATGAAGAATCAAGTAGACGCTATACGTGGAATTTCTGAAAATGATGGAATTGCCCACGTATTAAACTCATCTTTAAATAAGTCAGAAACAAAAACAGTTATGACAGATATTAAAGATGGAGTAACTAAAATGTTGTACGTTGCGCCCGAATCTTTGACAAAAGAAGAATACATCGATTTCTTTAAATCGGTGAAAATTTCTTTTTTTGCGATTGATGAAGCGCACTGTATTTCTGAATGGGGACACGATTTTCGACCAGAATATCGTAATCTAAAAGCGATTATCAACAAAATTGGTGATGCGCCAATTATTGCTTTAACAGCAACAGCAACACCAAAAGTACAAGAAGATATTCAGAAAACTTTGGGAATGCAAAGCGCTAAAGTTTTTAAAGATTCTTTTAATCGTACGAATTTATTTTACGAAATCCGCCCAAAGGTTGATCAAGACAAACAAATCATCAAATTTATCAAACAAAACGATGGTAAATCTGGTGTCATTTATTGCTTGAGTCGTAAAAAAGTTGAAGAAATTACGCAACTTTTACAAGTAAACGGAATCAATGCTATTCCTTATCACGCAGGTTTAGATGCCAAAACACGTAGCAAACATCAAGATATGTTTTTGATGGAAGATGCAAGTGTCGTTGTCGCTACAATTGCTTTCGGAATGGGAATTGACAAGCCAGATGTACGTTTTGTAATGCATTACGATATGCCAAAATCGTTAGAAAGTTATTACCAAGAAACTGGTCGTGCAGGTCGCGATGGTGGTGAAGGTGTTTGTATTGCTTTCTATGATTATAAAGATATCGAAAAGTTAGAAAAATTCTTAGCAAGTAAACCTGTTGCAGAACGCGAAGTTGGAATGCAATTACTTTCTGAGGTTGTAGCATATGCCGAAACTTCGATGTCGCGTCGTAAATTTTTGTTACATTATTTTGGAGAAGAATTTGACGACAAAAACGGCGAAGGGGCAAATATGGACGACAATATGCGCAATCCTAAAAAAATGATTGAGGCAAAAGTTGATGCAGTAATTGCATTAGATGTTGTTCAGAAAACAAATCAAAAATTAAAATTAAATGATGTTGTAAATGTTATAGTTGGTAAAGAAACTTCTATTACAAAATCATATAATTTGAGCTCTGAAGATTTCTTCGGAATTGGAAAAGCAAAAGAAGATTATTATTGGAAATCTATTTTACGCCAATTAATTGTACGTAATTTATTAGAGAAAGAAATCGAATCATATGGTATTTTAAAAATTACCAAATCTGGAAAAGATTTCATTAGTAAGCCAACTTCTTTTGAAATTGCCGAAGATATTGATTTCAAAAAATTATTATCAGAAGGTAGCTTTGAAAAAGAAGAAACATCTTCTGCACCTATTGCTTTTGATGATGTTTTATTGAAACAATTGAAAGATTTACGTAAAAAAATCTCTAAAAAACATCAAATTCCACCTTTTGCAGTTTTCCAAGATTCGAGTTTAGATGATATGACAATGCAATATCCAACAACAGTTAAGGAGTTAACAAATGTATTTGGTGTTGGAGAAGGAAAAGCTCAGAAATTCGGGAAAGAATTTGTAGATTTTATTGCGCAATATGTTAAAGACAACGACATTATTCGACCTGAAGATATGGTGATTAAACAAGTTGCTGACAAATCGAGTCACAAAGTTTATATCATTCAATCGACAGACAGAAAGTTAAATCTTGAAGATGTTGCGGAAGCAAAAAATATGACGATGAGCGATTTGCTTTCAGAAATGGAAAGTATCGTTTATCAAGGAACAAAATTAAATATCAATTATTACATTGACGAAGTTTTGGACGAAGATCAACAAGAGGAAATTTATGAATTCTTGATGGACGCAGATTCTGACTCAATGTCATCATTGTTAGATGAATTTGGTGACGATTATGATGAAGAAGAATTACGTTTAATGCGTATCAAATTCATCAGTGAAGTCGCAAATTAAACCATACAAAAAATAAACTTTCAGCCCAAGGAATGCTTATCTTTGGGCTTAATTATTACAAGAAAAATGAACAATAAAGCAATATTAATGATTTTGGACGGATGGGGAATTGGACCAAACCCTGCTGTTTCTGCAATCGCGCAAGCAAATACACCTTTTATAGATAGCTGTTTCGAGAAATTTCCACATTCTACGTTGGATACGTTTGGTTTAGCCGTTGGTTTACCAGAAGGACAAATGGGTAATTCGGAAGTTGGACATATGAACTTGGGTGCTGGACGCGTAGTTTTCCAAAACTTAGTTCGAATCAATATGGCGGCTGAAAACGGAACGTTACAAAACGAACCTATCTTAAAAGATGCTTTTCAATATGCTTTAGAGAATAACAAAAAAGTACATTTCATCGGTTTAGTTTCTGATGGTGGTGTACACTCACATATCAATCATTTGAAAGGTTTGTTAGATGCAGCAAATCAATCAGGTTTACAACAAAATGTTTTTGTACATGCTTTCACAGATGGTCGTGATACCGATCCAAAATCTGGCGAAGGATTTATCACAGAATTGATGAACCACATGACAAAATCAACAGGAGAAATCGCTTCGATTACTGGTCGTTATTATGCAATGGATCGTGATAAACGTTGGGAACGCGTGAAATTAGCATACGATGCAATGGTAAATGCAGTTGGTGAAACAACAACAAATCCATTAGAAGCAATTCGTGCATCTTATAATGAAGGCGTGACAGATGAATTCATCAAACCGATTATTGTAACGGATGAAAATGATCAGCCAAAAGCTAAAATCGAGAATGATGATGTAGTGATTTGTTTCAATTTTAGAACTGATCGTGGACGTGAAATCACAGAAGTTTTAACGCAACATGATTTTCCAGAATTTGGAATGCATAAATTAAATCTAAAATATATCACTCTCACAGAATATGATGCTACATATACTGGAGTTGCGGTAATTTTTGACGAGAAAAATATTGTAAATACGTTAGGAGAAGTTATTGCGAATGTTGGTCGTAAGCAAATTCGTATTGCTGAAACTGAAAAATATCCACACGTAACTTTCTTTTTCAATGGTGGTCGCGAAGAACCTTTCGTTGGTGAATCTCGTATTTTATGTGCTTCGCCAAGAGATGTTGCGACTTACGATTTGAAACCAGAAATGGCAGCATATGATATTACAAATGCAATTGTACCAGAAATCGAAAAAGAATCAGCGGATTTCATTTGTCTTAACTTCGCTAATACAGATATGGTTGGACATACAGGTGTTATGTCTGCGGCAATAAAAGCTGCTGAAGTAGTAGATTCTTGTGCGGAAAAAATTATAAATGCAGCTTTAGAACATGGTTACAATGTGGTGATTTTGGCTGATCACGGAAATTCAGATTTTATGATGAACGAAGATGGATCACCGAATACGCAACATACAACGAATCCTGTTCCATTTATTTTGGCTCAGAAAAATATCGAATGGAATGTTGAACATGGTAAACTTGGAGATATTGCACCAACTATCTTAACTTTGATGGGAATTGAAATTCCAACTGAAATGACCGGAAACATTATTGTTCAAAAAAAATAACCTAAATAACTTTAAATACTTACAAACATGATTAATAAAATTATTGCTGTTGACTTTGATGGAACTGTGGTAGATGATAAATATCCAGAAATTGGAAAAGCTAAAATCTTCGCTTTCGAAACATTGAAACAATTACAAAACGACGGATATCGCCTTACTTTATGGACTTATCGTAGTGGTAAATACTTAGATGAGGCTGTAGAATTCTGTAAAAAAAATGGAATTGAGTTTTATGCCATCAACAATAGTTTTGACGGAGAGGATTTTGATAAAAATACGCAAAGTCGAAAAATAAATGCCGATATCTTTATCGACGATAGAAATTTAGGAGGTTTCCCAGGTTGGAGTGACGTTTATCAAATCATTACAAAAAAGATTGAATTAAGTGTTCACGCAAACGGACAAAAAGCTCCTGAGAAGAAAAAGAAAAGAGGATTTTTCGGATTATGATACATTTAAAAAGTAAAGAAGAATTAGAACTAATGTACCTAAGCGCTCAATTGGTTTCAAAAACCTTGGGTATGTTAGCCAAAGAAGTAGTGCCTGGTGTTACAACCAATCATTTAGATAAATTAGGAGGCGAATTTATTCGCGACAATGGTGGATATCCTGCGTTTTTAGGAATGTACGATTTCCCTAAAAACCTTTGTATCTCTCCAAATCAACAAGTTGTTCATGGAATTCCAAACGACGAACCGCTTAACGAAGGAGATATTGTTTCGGTAGATTGTGGTGTTTATATGAATGATTTTTATGGTGATCATGCTTATACATTTGCAGTTGGTGAAGTAGATGCTGAAACCGAAAAATTATTACGCATTACGAAAGAATCGATGTTCAAAGGAATTGAACAAATGAAAAAAGGTAATCGTGTAGGTGATATCGGTTTTGCAATTCAACAATATTGTGAAAAAGAAGGTTACGGAATCGTTCGTGAATTAGTTGGACACGGATTAGGTCGTAAAATGCACGAAGAACCACAAGTTCCGAATTATGGACGTCGTGGATCTGGTAAAAAAATTGAAGAAGGAATGGTGTTAGCTATCGAACCAATGGTAAATATGGGAACTGAAAAAGTTTTCTTTCATCCAGATGGTTGGACAGTTACAACGCGCGATGATAAATATTCGGCTCACTTCGAACATGATGTTTGTGTGGTAGATGGCGAACCAAAATTATTGTCAACTTATCAGTTTATTTACGATGCGTTAGGTATCGAATCTGATGAAGAAAAACCATTTTTATTCAAACCCTAAAAAACTTTTGTGAAAAAGCTTTTAAAAAAAATCATGAATATTCTACCTCGTCCATTGTTGATTCAAGGTAGTTATATCGTTCGTCCAGTTTTAGTTTGGTTTATGAAAGGTAATCGTTTTGTAGATCCAATTGATGGACAAGGTTATTACAGTTTGTTGCCTTATGGTTACGAAAAACAGCGTGATAATGTACTTTCACCTGGAACTTTTTCGTTAGAAAGACATCGTTTGATGTGGTTGTACCTAAAAAATGAAACGTCTTTTTTTACCGAAAAAGCAAAAGTTTTGCATATTGCGCCAGAACAATCTTTTATCAAGCGTTTTCGTGCGATGAAGAACTTAGAATACATCACAAGTGATATCGAATCGCCTTTGGCAGATGTAAAAGCAGATATTTGCGATTTACCTTTTGGTGATGATACATTTGACATTGTTTTTTGTAATCACGTTTTGGAACATATTCCTGACGATCACAAAGCGATGAGCGAATTATTTCGTGTCATGAAACCTGGAGGTTGGGGAATTTTGCAAGTTCCGATTTCATATCAACGAGATGTGACGTACGAAGATCCAACGGTTACAACAAAAGAAGAACGTAAAGAAAAATTTGGACAATATGATCACGTTCGTGTTTATGGTTTAGATTATTACAAACGTTTGGAAGACGTAGGTTTTATCGTCGAAAAAGTAGATTACACAAAACAAATTCCTTCGGAAGATGTTCAAAAATATTGTTTAGAAAAAGGTGAAATTTTACCTGTGGTTCGTAAACCAAAAGCTGAATAAAATATAAAATCCAAGAAATAATTTTCTTGGATTTTTTTATTTAAAACTTCTACGAATATCCATTTTCTCATTCACCGATTTATTAAATTCAGCGAAAGGTTGCGTACTGAAATCTTTAACTTCAAGGTTCATTTTTACATTAACATTATGATTACTTCCATCACCTCCTTTGTAATCTGTACTCCAATTGCGCATTAATTCTTTCAAAATATATTTCCCTTGATAAGGTCTATATCTGTAATAGGTATTAACAAAATTCACAGTTTGTTGACTCTTTTTTATTTCAATTCCTTCTGCATCTACTTTATATTCTACAATAGCAAAAGAATCCTTTGCCACCAAAAACCGATGAAACGAATTATTATCCAAATAAAATTCATACATCAACTCATCTCCATATTTTGTTAAGTTGACTTTTGAAGGTTTATATTTTTTATAATATTTCAGATAATCATTTACGAATTCTTTCAAAGAAACCATACCTAAAATGGGTAATAAATTTATTTTATATCCATAATTTGGCTCATTAATTATTCGTTCTTTAACCTGATTATTAGATTTTATACTCAAATTATCTTTCTTAAAACGAAGCTGCAAATCTAAATCAATGAAATCTCTTTTCGTAGAATCTACAATTTCATCAATTATAAAATTTACTTTATAAAAATGTTGTTCTGTATTGAAGTTTTTATCATAATTATCAATCACTTTCTGCAAAATATCTTCTGCTTTTAGGTTTGTGACAAAAGCTTCTTTTAGCTCAACTTCAGATACTTTTTCGAGTTTGATACTGAGTTCAGATTTTAGTTCTGAAACTTTAATTATTGCATCTTGATAATCTTTTTTCGAAACAATTAATTCATCTGTTTGCAAAACATTACTCAAATCAATAATCGCTTTTCCTTGCTGATCCGAAACAAAATTCTTCGTCGAATTCTTGAAATAAATATCCGCATCATCTAACGGTAAATTATCCGACAAATCTGCGATTGTTATATTTACAATTTGTGCGTTCACCGAAACTGCAAATAATACAAAAAGGTAAAATAGTTTAGTCATATGTTATTTAATTTTTAATAGTAATTCTACATTGATATAAGGAGATATTTTTAAAGGCATTTTATCCCATTCTTTATAATTTCGTCGTAAATATCCGTTTCTTCCAAGAAATCCTGCGCTCAACCAAACTGCTTCTTCCAATTCATTGTAAATTTCGACTGCAACATAAAAAGTTCCATTCACCATAATATTCTTATCTTTTAAATGTATTGTGTATACATTATTAGTTAAATCTTCTTCATTAATCTCGAACATCAAGTCTTGTTTCGAAATAATATTATTTGGATGCCCATCTTTTTCATCATAAATAGTTAACCTAAAAGCAGTGCGTTCGTACTTTGGTAATTTCGTAAATTCAATATTTACTTTATCTATCTTAGCAATATTTCGTGCGTTAAGCCTTACAGCAACTTCTCTAATCCGATTTTCATCTGTTACAGGAAGAAAATCTACATGAATAGTAGCGCCAGAATTTCCTGTATTTACTTTTTTTGTGAATTTAGAAACAATCGCAACTTCATTCAGTTGAATAATTTGAGGAATTAAAAAAATTTTAAAATTGTCACGTTCAATCTCATCAAGATTAATCTTTCTTAATTCAAAACCTTGTGCGTCTACAATAATCTGTTTTGTATGTTCTGTCTTCTGAAAAGAAAAATTTCCTACACTATCTGTAATAGTTAAATAATTATTATCATCAGCAAAAATTGATATATAAGACAATCCTTCATTCGTTTCTTTGGATAATATTTTTCCTTGAATAATTTGCGCATTTACCGAAATAGCAAAAAGTATAAAAAGATAGAATATTCTCATTAGCTTATTTTTCTAAATTATTATTCAAAAACTTTTCTAATTCACTTGTTGAAATATCTCTAAAAATAATTTTCCCATTTTGGTCAACTAAAAAATTGGTTGGAAAAGATGTTATTTGATTTTTTGAGGTGAATTCTCTGTTTTCGTCTAATAAATTAACCCAAGGCAATTCATACTTTTTAATTGTATTTTTCCAATTCGGAATATATTTTGTCGCTTCAGCTGAAATTGCAACAATCTCAAAACCTTTTGAATTATATTTTTGATAAACTTCTTTCAAATCTGGAAAAGAAACTAAACAAGGCTTGCATGAATGAAACCAAAAATCGATTAATGTATATTTTGTTTTATAATTTATCTGAGCAGATTTTCCTGATTGATCCTTTAAATTTTTAATTTCAGGAAAAGTTCTCCCTTGCCCAAATATTTTATTTTCTTCAATATTACTGATCAATTTCTTAAATGGAAAAGATTGTTTTACAGAAGCATCAAACTGATTTAAGATATTTTCGTAAGGATATTCTTTATAACGTTCATACTTTTCAACAATTTTCCAAAAAGCAATAACAGAACCCGGATTAGACTTCACATATTTATCCAATAACTCAATTTCATGCATCCAAACTTTATTGTACCATTTATTTATCGAATCGTTTACCTCTTTGGGAAATTCAAATTTATATTTCAAAAACATTTGACCATAATATTCATTAAAAGCATCTTCTTCTATTTTATAATCTTTGAAAAATTCATTGTACTTCACTTTCTCTGGTAAATCATTCAGTATTTCACTTCTAAAATCATTTAAATTCAGATTCAAATTTTTATTTTTTAAAAAGAATGTTCGAGAAAGTTGAAACACATTTTCTTCCTCTTGATAGCTTAAAGTATAGGGATAATAAAAAGTCGTTTTATCTATATGAAAAGTATTTTTATCTGCTGTATTTTCAATAGAATCATATACAGGATTTTCGTAATATGCTCTTATATATTGAGGTAATAATTCTAAAACGGTATTTTCGGGTAACTCTTCTACCTTAACTGTAACATTGATTTTTTGCGCATTCACACAAATTGCAAAAAAGATAAATAAGTAAACTAGTTTTTTCATATAGTTTTAAAATGATTTACGATAAAGATATATTTTAAAACTGTTAAGAATTTGTGAATCATGAAGTTTTAAATATATTTTAACAAAAAAACGCCACTCTTCGAGTGGCGTTTATAAAATATTGTAACAGTTAAAATTTTAGTGCGCTTCTAACCAATTTGCTCCTACTCCGACTTCTGCAATTAACGGAACATCCATTTGCATTGCCGCTTCCATAGTCGATTTGATTAATTCAGAAACTTTTTCTACCTCATCTTTTGGAGCATCAAAAATTAACTCATCATGTACTTGCAAAATCATTTTGGTTTGATAATTTTTCTTCAATTCTTTCTGAATTTGAATCATTGCCATTTTAACGATATCTGCCGCAGTTCCCTGTATTGGCGCATTCACTGCATTTCGCTCTGCATGCGAACGAACAACTGCATTTCTCGAATTGATATCTTTCAAATAACGACGACGCCCCATCAACGTTTCTACAAAACCTTGATCACGAGCAATCTCAACTTGTTTTTCGATATATGCTTTCAACGTTGGATACGTTTCGTAATAGGCATCAATCAATGCTTTGGCTTCTTTACGCGAAATATTCGCCTGATCTGCCAGACCGAAAGCCGAAACACCATAAATAATTCCGAAATTCACCGTTTTTGCCTGACTTCTTTGTTCACGCGTCACCTCATCCAACGCCACATTAAAAACTTTTGCGGCAGTAGAAGCGTGAATATCTTCTCCATGTTTGAAAGCCTCTACCATTGCAGGATCTTGTGACATTTGCGCAATCAAACGCAATTCAATTTGCGAATAATCGGCAGAAATAATCACATGATTTTCATCTCGCGCAACAAAGGCTTTACGAATCTGCTGTCCAGCTTCCGAACGAATCGGAATGTTTTGTAAATTCGGATTTACAGAAGACAAACGTCCCGTTGCAGCAACCGTTTGCGCATAAGTTGTATGCACACGACCAGTTTTTGAATTCACCAATTCTGGCAATGCATCAATATAAGTCGATTTTAATTTTTGTAATTGGCGATACTCTAAAATATCATTGATAATTGGATGTTTATCTTTCAGTTTTGATAAAATTTCTTCTCCTGTTGCGTATTGTCCAGTTTTGGTTTTCTTCGCTTTTGGATCTAATTGTAATTTATCAAATAAGATTTCTCCCAATTGTTTTGGCGAATTAAGATTGAATTCTTCTCCAGCATCTACCTGAATTTTTGCTTCTAATTCTCTTAATTTAGCTTCGTGTTTTACCGAAAGTTCTTTCAAGAACGGAACATCCAAATTAACACCTTCCAATTCCATATCAGCTAAAACCTGCATCAATGGCATTTCAAGATCAGTAAATAATTTGTGTGTATTTGCTTTGATTAATTCAGGCTCAAAAAGATTTTTCAACTGATTTGTAATATCAGAATCTTCCACGCCATATTCGGTTTGCTCCATTAACGGAACATCGCGGAAATTCTTTTGATTTTTTCCTTTTTTACCAATCAAACTTTCAATTGAAACGGGTTGATAACTCAAATATGTTTCCGACAATACATCCATATTGTGACGCATATCTGGATTAATCAAATAATGAGCAATCATCGTATCAAAATTTTGACCTAAAACAACAATGTCATATTTGTTTAAAACTTTGATATCATATTTTAAATTCTGACCAATTTTAGAAATTGATTCATCTTCAAAAAATGGTTTAAACTCGTTGATAATTGCTTTTGTTTCTTCGAAATCAGTTGAAAAAGGCACATAATATCCTTTTCCTTTTTCCCAAGAAAATGAAATTCCAACCAATTCAGCTTCTAAAGCGTCCAAAGAAGTTGTTTCAGTATCGAACGTCACTTCTTTTTGTTTTAGAATATTTCGTAATAAAATTTCACGACCTTTTTTTGTATCGATTAATTGATATAAATGATTCGTTATTGAAATATCTGTAAACGCAGAATTTTGAGGAATAATCTCTTCATCTGACGTAAAATCAAACAAAGATTGTTGAGCTGTTTGCACTTGATTCGAAGAAATCTGACTTGCCGCAGAAATTTCTTCTTGCGCTTCTTTGATAATTCCAGAAGCATCCAAACCATAAATTCTGTAAACCGTTTCTAACATTCTACGGAACTCTAACTCCGTGAAAAGTTCAGTTACTTTTTCAATATCTGGTGGACAAACCGTTAAATCTTCTTCATCAAATTCAACTGGAGCATCTGTAATAATCGTTGCTAATTTTTTTGATAAAATTCCAAGTTCTTTATTTTCTTCAATCTTTTCTTTGGCTTTACCTTTCAGCTTATCTGTATTCGCTAAAAGTCCTTCCATCGAACCAAATTCTTTCAAATATTTACTTGCCGTTTTCGCTCCAACACCTGGTAATCCTGGAATATTATCGACAGCGTCACCCATCATTCCAAGATAATCTATCACTTGAATTGGATCATGGATTTCAAACTTTTCTTTGACTTCTTCGATTCCCCAAATCTCCACACCTTTTCCATTTGCAGCAGGACGATACATCTTGATTTTGTCCGTTACCAATTGCGCAAAATCCTTATCAGGCGTTACCATATAGGTTGTATAACCAGCTTTTTCGGCTTTTTGAGCCAAAGTTCCAATCACATCATCTGCTTCATAACCTTCGGCAAAAAGCACTGGAATTTTTAACGCGCGTAAAATATCTTGAATATAAGGAACACCTTGACGAATCGCTTCTGGTGTTTCATCACGATTTGCTTTATATTCAGGAAAATCTACCGTACGAACTGTTGCTTGACCAACATCAAAAACAACTGCTAAATGCGTTGGTTGTTCACGGCGAATAACATCAAACAAGGAATTTGTAAATCCCATAATTGCCGATGTATTGAACCCTTTTGAATTGATTCGTGGATTTTTGATAAATGCATAATATCCTCTAAAAATTAAGGCATAAGCATCTAACAAAAAAAGTCTTTTATCTAATTGATTCATATAATTTTCGTTATGCGAAAAGCGATGAGCGTAAAGCGAAAATTCTCACAAATCGCTAACCGCAATACGTTTATTTTAATATTCTGGCGCTAATTCAACAACCAATCCATCCATTTCATCCGAAAGATGTAACTGACAACCTAAACGAGAATTATCTTTCACATTAAAAGCCTCTGCTAACATTGCATCTTCATCAGGCGTCATTTCTGGTAATTGAATTTCTGGTGTCAACACATAACATTGACAAGAGGCACACATCGCCATTCCACCACAAATACCAATGGTTCCTTCTGGTGCTAATTCGTATGCACGCACAAGCTCCATGATATTCATATTCATATCAGTAGGTGCGTCAACTTCGTGCGAAACACCTTCTCTATCTATAATTGTAATTTTAATATCTGCCATAATACTTTTTCAAGTTACACAAAAATACGGATTGTTTACTTTCAAAAAAAGAATATGCCTCATTGGTTCATATTTAATACTAATTTTAAATAAGAACTGTTACGAATCACGAATTTTGTCTACTAATTGGTAAAATTAAAAAATGAATGCACACGAAATAGATTATAAAATTTACGGAGAAGAAATGCAATTTGTCGAAATTGAATTAGATCCACAAGAAACTGTTGTAGCAGAAGCAGGAAGTTTTATGATGATGGATGATGGTATAAAAATGGAAACGATTTTTGGCGATGGTTCTCAACAAAGCGGTGGACTTTTCGGAAAATTATTAAATGCTGGAAAACGAATGTTAACAGGTGAAGGTTTGTTTATGACTTCGTACACGAATTACGGACAAGGCAAAAAGAAAGCTTCTTTTGCTGCTCCATATCCAGGAAAAATTGTTCCGATTGATTTACCAGAAGTGAACGGAAAATTTATTTGTCAGAAAGATGCTTTTCTTTGTGCTGCAAAAGGAGTTTCGGTTGGAATTGAATTTAATCGAAAATTAGGCACTGGACTTTTTGGAGGAGAAGGTTTCATTATGCAAAAATTAGAAGGCGATGGAATGGCTTTTATTCATGCTGGTGGAACATTGCATCGTCGAGTTTTACAAGCTGGCGAAGTCTTAAAAGTTGATACAGGTTGCATTGTTGGTTTCGAACAATCTGTTCATTACGACATCGAATTTATAGGCGGAATTAAAAATACATTTTTCGGAGGAGAAGGTGTTTTCTTTGCTACTTTGAGAGGTCCAGGAGTTGTGTATATTCAATCTTTACCTTTTAGCCGATTGGCTGATCGCATTATTGCTCATGCACCTTCTGCAGGCGGTTCTTCACAAGGTGAAGGTTCTATTTTAGGAGGTTTAGGAAGATTAATTGATGGCGATTAAAATTTAATTTTATAAAAAAGAGTTTCAAATTGATACTCTTTTATTTTTATACGGAAAACCGTAATTTATTTCGATTGATTTTTCTTATTTTTAATAAAAATTTCATCATTTGAAAAAACTTCTATTAACCGTTATTTTTTGTTCAGGATTTACTTTTGGACAAAATATTTTATCTTTTAGTAATGATCAATATAGCGGGATTAACGGTAGTGTTTTTTCTCCGACAACTTCATATTTTAACCCGAACAAATGGGATGTTAATATTATTTCTGAAGATATTTTATTCAGAAATGATTACGCTTACATATCCGATCAAAACGTATTAGGTTTAATAAAAGGTGAAACAAAATCAGCAAATATAAAAGCTGGAATAAGAGGTGAAACGCATTCTAATATATTAGATTTCGCAACTAGAAATACGATTTCTTATCATTTGGAAAATGATCTTATGGGACCTTCCGTTTCTTTTAAAAAGAAAATTAATAATCAAACTTATCGCCTTGGTATTTTCACCCGACTTCGTACACAAGGTTCTATTAAAGATTTAGATAATTATTTTCGTTTTAGTAATCAGAATGAAATAGAACCAAAAAATTATATGTTTGAACCTACAAAGACAAATGCAATGAATTGGGCTGAATTAGGCTTAAATGTTGCGACAAATTTGTATACAACTAATACTTCTGAAGTTATTATTGGGGCAAATATTAAATATCTTATGGGTTTAGATGGCGCGTATATCAAGAGTAAAAACACGATAAAATTAGAAGCTGAACCAACTATAACAAGTACAATCGACAATCCTGATGCAAATATTTATGCGTCAAATTATGATATAAAAGCAGGATATTCTACCAATTATGATTTTGATCGAGATAAATATGTTTTACGAAATAGAGGAAATGGAGTTGGAATAGATTTAGGAATTTCTTTTGTGAACAGAAGAACGAATGATGAATTATATGATTTCAAATTTTCGGCAAATTTATTAGATGTTGGATTAGTAAAATTCAGAGGCGATAACCATCATTTCTACAATCCTTCGCAAAGAGTTCAACTTCGTAATAATCCAAATTTAGATGGAGTTGAATTTGAAAGTGTTGATCAATATTTAGGACTTTTAAGCAAAGAAGTTTATGGAGATGAAACAAAATCTAAAACGGGAAATAATTTTTCGATGGGTTTACCAACAAGTTTACATCTTAATCTGAGTAAAAAAATTATCGAAAATCATTACTTAAATTTCAATTGGATGCAACGAATTCCAGTTTTTGAAAATAGTTTGAAACGTATCAATGTGCTACAAACTTCTTATACTATCCAAAAAGATGGATTTGGAATTGGACCTTCCCTTTCTATCTATGATTATGAAAATATAACATTTGGTGGATATGTAAGAATTGGCCCTCTAATTTTGGGCAGTGATAATGCAATTCCAATCGTTTTTAAACAGAAAAAATTAACTTCTGCGAACTTTTATTTTGGATTAAAATTTTACCCTTTTTGGGATAATGAAGCTAAGAGACGAAGTAGAGAACCTTGTGAATGTGAATAAAAAAACCTTTTACGCAAAACGTAAAAGGTTTAAAAAATATTTCTATTTATTTTGTTAAAATTAGTCAATAGCTTTGACAACCGCTTTTTCAGCTTCTTTTCTTGTCCCGTCGAAACCATCAACACCAGAAACTGTTGTGTATTTCAAGACAAATTTTTTCCCAGGATTCATTCTATTGTAAACAGACTGACACATTAAAGTTGCTTCGTGAAAACCACATAAAATCAACTTCAATTTTCCTGGATAAGTATTTACGTCACCAATTGCATAAATCCCTTCAATATTTGTTTGATAATCTAATGCATTATTTACTTTGATGGCATTTTTCTCAATTTCCAATCCCCAATTTGCAATAGGACCTAATTTTGGAGAAAGACCAAACAATGGAATAAAATAATCTGTTTCAAGTTCAAAAGTTTCTTCACCTTTTTCGATTACCAAACTTTCTACTTTTCCTTCACCTTTGATTCCAGTAATTTCAGCAGGAGTAACCAAATTAATTTTTCCTGCTTTTTTCAATTCAATTACTTTATCAACAGAATCCAACGCTCCACGAAACTCATTTCTTCTGTGTACTAACGTGACTTCCGCAGCTACATCAGCCAAGAAAATAGACCAATCTAAAGCAGAATCTCCACCACCAGCAATTACGATTTTTTTATCACGGAACAATTCAGGATTTTTCACAAAATACTCTACTCCGTTTTCTTCGTATGCTTCGATGTTTTCGATAATTGGTTTACGAGGCTCAAAAGATCCAAGACCACCCGCAATCGCAACTGCTTTTCCTTGTACTTGCGTTCCTTTATTAGTTGTTACAATAAAAGTTCCGTCTTCTTGCTTATCGATTGTTGCAGCTTGTTCGTTTAATGTAAAACCTGGCTCAAATTGTTTGATTTGCTCCATCAAATTATCAATCAATTCACCTGCACCAACAGAAGGATAACCAGGAATATCAAAAATTGGTTTTTTGGGATACAATTCTGTCAATTGCCCTCCAGGCTGAGGAAGAGCATCAATAATATGACATCTCATTTTTAATAAACCTGCTTCGAAAACGGCAAAAAGACCAGTTGGCCCAGCTCCGATTATAACTATATCTGTTTGAATCATTTTTTTGAATTTTATTTAGAACGTTACTAAATTGAATGCAAATTTAATGAATTTGAACAGATTAATCGATGATTATCATCAGAAGTCCAATAATATTTATTGATAATAAAAAAGATAGGATTGATATCAAGCTCATCAAAATTCATTCAACTTTTAAGCTTAATCTTTAATAATTAAATTTCGATGTTCAACTCCCCAGCTAGATAAAAGACTTATAACATTCGTTAATTTTTTTCCATGATCAGTCAGCTTGTACTCAATTGTAATTGGTCTTGTACTTATAATTTCTCTGGTAACAAGTTTATTTATCTCTAACTCTTTTAGCTCTTTGCTCAACATTTTGTTAGATATTCCTTCAAGATCTTTTAATATTTCAGAAAATCTTCTTTTTTTATTGTAGCATATAGATGCTAAAACTGGTATTTTCCATTTCCCACTCAACACATACATCGCATCATTCACGGACTTTACATGAGAAAAACATTCGTCTTTTGAAAAAACTTTATCCATAAGTTACTTTGTTTACTTTTTGTTACTGTATATTATCTATACTTAGTTACAAAAATAAACAAGGATATTGTAGGTTTGCCTAAAAAGTAACAATAAATGGAGAAATTTATATTAATCATAAAATTTGAAACAGAGGAAAAAAACAAGGACAGATTTTTACAAGAATTGATCAATCTATTTCATCAACTCTACAAAAATGAAGAAAACTTTGTGAAAGCTAGCATTCATCAAAATGAACATAACAAAAATGAAATTCTAGTTTATGAAGTTTGGAAAAATATTTCTTTTGAAGATTTTATAACTATTCAATTAAAAAAGCAATACGCTTTAGAATGGGAAAAATTATTAGTTGAAATGGACATAAAAAGAGAACCAAAAGTATATTCTACTCTGGCTAATTTCAATTCATAAAAAAAGACAAATTCAATAATGAATTTGTCTTTTGAAGTTGTAGCGAAGAGCAGAATCGAACTGCCGACCTCAGGGTTATGAATCCTGCGCTCTAACCATCTGAGCTACCTCGCCTTGTTTTTAGTGGTGCAAATATAAGAGGTTATTTTCGATTAAAACAAATCTTTTTTGAAATATTTTCAATAAAAAGTCGCTTAAATAGGCTAATCAATTGAATTTCATTAAAATTAAAATCACATTTTTTTGAAGAAAATATTATCCACAAAAAAATCCTCAAGCAAAACTTGAGGATTTTGATATTTTATCTGCTTTTCTACTTACGCTAAAGCATTTTTGATACGTGTCATTGCTTCTTTCAACTCTTCTACAGACGCCGCATACGAAATACGAATACAATTTTTAGATCCGAAAGCCGAACCTGAAACAACCGCAACTTGCGCATGCTCTAATAAATATAAAGCCAAATCATCTGCATTGTTAATTGTAACACCATTGTACGTATTTCCGAAAGTTGCCGTAACATCTGGGAACAAATAGAAAGCTCCTTTTGGTTCGTTCACTTTGAACGTTGGAATTTCTCTTGCCCAACCCAACATCAATTCACGACGTTCTGCAAACGCATCAACCATGTATTGAACTGAACTTGGATCTGCTTCTAAAGCCGTAATTGCTGCACGTTGCGCAATAGATGTTGCTCCCGAAGTCACTTGCCCTTGTAATGTTTCGCATGCTTTTGCTAACCAAGCTGGCGCTCCAATGAAACCGATTCTCCAACCTGTCATCGCGAAAGCTTTTGCTAAACCATTTACAGTTACCGTTTGGTTATAAACTTCTGGGAAAGATGCTATCGAAACATTTTTTTCTCCGTAAACAATGTGCTCATAAATCTCGTCCGAAATAATAATTACATCTGGATATTTAGCTAAAACAGTCGCTAAACCTTGCAATTCTTCTCTTGTATAAACAGATCCTGATGGATTACAAGGAGATGAATAAATAATTGCACGCGTTTTATCTGTAATTGCAGCCTCTAATTGTGCTGGTGTAATTTTGAAATCAGCTTCTAAAGTTCCTTCCACAAAAACTGGCGTTCCTCCTGATAATTCTACGATATCTGAATAAGAAACCCAATAAGGTGTTGGAATAATTACTTCAGTTCCTTCGTCTACAATTGCTTGTAAAACATTATAAATAGATTGTTTTGCTCCTGTAGAAACAACAACTTGATTTGCTGTATATTCAATATTGTTATCACGTTTAAACTTTTTACAAATCGTTTCCTTCAAATCTGCATACCCTGCAATTGGAGGATATCCTGAATAATTTTCGTCGATAGCTTTTTTAGCCGCCTCCTTGATAAAATCTGGTGTATTGAAATCTGGTTCTCCAATACTTAAACTAATCACATCGATTCCCTGTGATTTTAATTCTCTTGCTTTCGCAGACATTGCAATAGTTGCAGATGGTTTCAAATTCTGTAAACGCTTTGAAAGTTGCATAATATTTGTGTGTTATTTGTAATGTAACAATTTATTATTGCGAAGATACTTTTTTCTCCGTAGAATTTTGTTACTTTTAATCATTAAAAATCTAAGAATAAAATAAAAAATTATGGCTGAAATTACATTCAAAGGAAATCCTATTCATACAGGCGGAAATTTACCAACAGTTGGTGAAAAAGCCCCAAGTTTTGCTTTAACAGCAGGCGATTTAAGCGACAAAACATTGGCTGATTATGCTGGAAAAAATGTTGTTTTAAATATTTTCCCAAGTGTTGACACTGGTGTTTGTGCGCAATCTGTACGAACTTTCAACAAAGAAGTTTCTTCTGCTGCAAATACAATTGTGTTATGTATTTCGAAAGATTTACCTTTCGCTTTATCTCGTTTTTGTGCTGCGGAAGGTTTGGATAATGTAGTCACTTTATCTGATTTCAAAAATGAAGAATTCACAAATGCTTATGGTGTGAAAATGGTTGATGGACCATTAAATGGTTTATTTTCTCGCGCAGTTGTGGTAATTAATCCAAATGGAGAAGTTGCTTACACAGAGCAAGTTCCTGAAATTGGACAAGAACCAGATTACACACATGCTTTAGCAGCAATTAAGTAATCAAAATAGTTTTCAAAATAAAAAGCGTTACCCGATAAGTAACGCTTTTTGTTTTGACTATTTTGTAAGATAAATTACTTCGCAAACTGAGCAGCTAATTTTTCTGCTTTCTTCGACTCAGAATAATCATAGAATCCTTCTCCAGACTTCACTCCTTTTTTACCTGCTGTTACCATGTTTACTAACAATGGACAAGGTGCATACTTTGGATTTTTGAATCCGTCGTACAATACTTCTAAGATTGATAAACAAACGTCCAAACCAATAAAATCAGCTAATTGTAATGGTCCCATAGGATGAGCCATTCCTAATTTCATTACTTCGTCGATTTCTTTTACGCCCGCAACACCTTCATATAAAGAATAAATTGCTTCGTTAATCATTGGCATTAAAATACGATTGGCGATAAAACCAGGATAATCGTTCACTTCAACTGGAACTTTCCCTAATTTTTCTGACATTTCCATAATCGCTTTCGTTACTTCATCTGTTGTATCGTAACCACGAATAATTTCGACCAATTTCATCATCGGAACTGGATTCATAAAGTGCATTCCAATCACTTGTTTTGGACGACTTGTAACAGACGCAATTTTTGTAATCGAAATAGAAGACGTATTTGACGCTAGAATTGCATTTACAGGCGCAGCTTCATCAATTTGTTTGAAGATTTTCAATTTCAAATCTAAATTTTCTGTTGCAGCTTCTACAACTAAATCCGCATTTTTCACCGCTTCCGCAGTATCCGTAAATGTTGTAATATTATTTAAAGTTGCTGTTTTATCAGCTTCTGTAATTTTTTCTTTGGCGATCATACGCTCCAAATTTCCAGCGATTGTTTTCAATCCACGCTCCAAACTATCTTGAGAAACGTCAACCAAATTCACTGCAAATCCTGATTGTGCGAAAACGTGAGCAATTCCGTTACCCATCGTTCCAGCTCCAATAACTGTAATGTTTTTCATCTTTTTGTATGTTTGTTTTTATTATTTATGTTTTTTTCGAGATTCGAAGCTCGTTTTGCGAAGTTCGACTTTTTAGGATGAGAAGCTGAAATAAATTCAGCTTGACAAACTTTCGTCATTCTGAACTTGTTTCAGAACCACATCATATTTTTTGCGAAGTTCGAGATTCGTTTTGCGTTTTGCGTTTTTCAAAATTCGTACTTCTAAAATCTAACTTCAATTTATTCTTTCTCGATTGTTTGATTTTTGATGACTTGCTGCTCTTTTTCAAAATAAGCAATAATCTCCAATGCAACTTTCAATGCATTTCGTCCATCTTGTAACGAAACTTTGATTGGCGAATTATTCACAATAGAATCTGCAAAACTTTCTAATTCATCCAAAATTGCATTATTTGGTAAAACTTCTGGATGTTCGAAACAAATTTCTCTACGATCTCCTTTATCATTTTCCAAAATCATTGCAAATTCGCTTGGATTTTCTGGCGCTTTGTGCATTTTAATAATTTCAGTCTTTTTCGTCAAGAAATCAATTGAAATATACGCATTTCGTTGAAAAACACGCATTTTTCGCATATTTTTCATTGACATTCTACTTGTCGAAACATTAACCACACAACCATTCTCAAACTCAATTCTAGCATTTGCAATATCAGGCGTATCACTAATCACCGATACTCCAGACGAATGAATTGATTTAATTTCTGATTTTACAATCGATAAAATCACATCTAAATCATGAATCATCAAATCCAACACAACAGGAACATCTGTTCCGCGCGGATTAAATTCTGCCAAACGGTGCGTTTCTATAAACAATGGTTCTTCGATAAAAGGTGCAGCCGCTGTAAATGCAGGATTGAAACGCTCTACGTGTCCAACTTGCGCTTTCAAACCTTTTTCATTTGTCAATTTCAACAAATGATCTGCCTCTTCTAAGGTATGCGTAACTGGTTTTTCGATGAAAAAATGTTTATTTTTTTCGATCACTTTCAATGCAACTTCATAATGTGATAACGTTGGTGTCACAATATCAACAACATCAACAGCATCAATTAATTCGTCCATCGAACTAAAATATTTATACCCAAATTCAGCTTCAACTTTCTTTCCATTTTCTTCAAAAGAATCAAAGAAGCCAATTAATTCGTATCTTTCCGATTGATTTAATAACTTTAAATGGATTTTTCCAAGGTGCCCAGCACCGATCACTCCTACTTTTAACATTTGGTAGATTTTGCCGTTAAAATTAATGAGAATAAGTTGTATTTAATGCATTTTTGTAAAAATTTTGGAATATGTCTGTAGACGATTTTAAACACAGAGGACGACGCAAAATGTTGGTTGATTTGTTGCGCTCGAAAGGAATTGAAGATGAAAACGTGCTGGAAGCTATTAATTTAGTACCACGACATTTGTTTTTGGATAGCGCTTTTACGGAATTCGCATATCGTGACGAAGCGTTTCCCATTGCTGCTGGACAAACAATTTCGCATCCGTTTACAGTTGCTTTTCAGACACAATTATTAGATATTCAGCCAAATGAAAAAGTCTTAGAAATCGGAACTGGTTCGGGTTATCAAACTGCTGTTTTGGTTGCTTTAGGTGTTGAAGTTTTTACGATTGAAAGACAAAAAGATTTGTTTGATTTCTCAAAAATCATGTTGAAAAAAATCAATTTCGAGCCACGTTATCAAACGTATGGAGATGGTTACAAAGGTTTACCTTCTTTTGCTCCTTTTGATAAAATTATTGTAACTGCAGGCGCACCAGAAATTCCGGAAGAATTAAAAAAACAATTGAATATTGGTGGAATAATGGTGATTCCTGTTGGTGAACAATCGCAACGAATGATTGTCATTATGAGATTATCAGAAGATCAATTTGAGCATTACGAATTTGGAGATTTCAAATTTGTGCCAATGTTAGAAAGTCGAGATAAATAGAATAAAAAACTCCAACTAATATTTAGTTGGAGTTTTTCTTTGAATATATTTTTTATTAATCATCAATTTTCTTAAAATTTCCGTTTTTATCAAATTTTAATTCAAGTCCATTGTTCAATTTCACTTCAATTTCTTTTCGGTCTCTTTCAATTTTTGTGATTGTAGTATTCGGAAAACTTCTTTTCACATAATTCGAAATTTTAGCTGGAATAAATCCTGTTGGAATAGCATTTCGTTTTCCATCAACTTCTTTCCAAGCTCCGTCTCCGTCAAATTCTACCTTTGTTCCATTTGCCAAATACACTTTATATTCTTTCGAAAAATAATCGTCGTCCAACATCACAGAACCAACTTGTTTTGCTCCAAAATACTTATTGATAAATTGCTGTCCTGTTTTTGGAACTTGGTTATATTTTATCGCTTTATCTTGAGCAAAAGAAATCAACGTTGCACTTAACATGATAACACTTAAAAACTTTTTCATTTTGTTTGATTTTATAATTATAAGACAAAGTTGCAAAGTGAATTAGGAAAGATTTGGGAATAATTTATTTTTTCAGAATAAATTGATGAAAAGGAAACTCATAATTGTAATCTAACTTTAGATTTTGTTGATTTCTGATAATCGTGTCCACAATTGAAAGCCCCAGTCCATTATTACCATCGCTTGTTCCTTGTTTATAAAAACGACTAAAAATAAGATTCGAATCCAACGTTGCGTTTTTTCCTGTATTCGAAATTATAAATTGATTTGAATCACTTTCTATCTTAATAATTTTCTCTTCACTATTATGTTTGATCGCATTTCTAATCAAATTTGAAATTAAAATTCGCGCCAAATCGATATTAAAATCAAGGATAAAATCTGCTTTAAAATTCGTTTCTAATTTAATTTCTTCTGCTTCTAAAATATCTTCATAATCTTCGATCAAATCTTTTGTCAAAGTTGTAAAATTAACTTCAACATTATTTTTGTATTGATTATTCTCGATTCGAGACAACATTAACAACGACTTATTAAGATTCACCATTCGCCAAAGAGTTTGTTTTGTTTCTACTAAACTCATCACTTCTTTTTCTTTTAAATCTGAATTTTCTATTAGCAAATCAAGCTTATTTAGTGCAATCGTCAAAGGCGTTTGCAATTCGTGCGAAGCATTTTCGATGAATAATTTTTGCGAGTTAAAAACCTCATCATTTCGATTAATCATTCGCTCAATTTCTTTTTGCAAATAAGAAAACTCTTTCACATTCGTTTCGACAAGTTTTGGTTTTTCGTTATTTCCCACTTCATATTTTCTTAATTGAGAAATAATTTGCCCAAAAGGTTTGAAGGCTTTTTTCAATCCAAAATGATTAATCAACAATATACTAATCAAGATAAAAAAATACAACGCAATCAAAGAAAGAGACAAATCATAAATCAATTCATCTTCTTCGACGGTTGAAGTTCTAATTTCTAATGAATACGGATGATTTTCTTTGTCATAAAAACCAGTTCTCAATACACGATAAGGCTCCAT
Organism: Empedobacter falsenii; assembly: GCF_013488205.1. Classification (NCBI taxonomy): domain Bacteria; kingdom Pseudomonadati; phylum Bacteroidota; class Flavobacteriia; order Flavobacteriales; family Weeksellaceae; genus Empedobacter; species Empedobacter falsenii. Next base: position 3,132,166 of record NZ_CP040908.1, read on the forward strand.
ATCATCATCGTATCCCATGTAAACTAACTCATTTGAAAAATGATTTCTTTCATCATATTTACTTGGATCAACTTTGGTAATTTTGAATTGACTTAATCCAAATTCAGTTGTATTTAATAAATTCGGATCGCGATAAGCTTCTCGAATAATTTCAATTTTTTGATTCTTCAACCCGTCATCTACATTGTCATAAACTTCATCCAAAATCAAGGAATGAAAAAGAAATGCCCAAATCGCAATAATGATAAGCAGCCAAAATGTAAGGTAACGAAATGTATAATTTTTTAGTGATATTTTCATGTTAAATCAACTTATAACCAATCCCATAAACCGCCTGTAAATCGGCTTCAGAATTCGCTTCTTTCATTTTTTTTCTTAGATTCTTTATTTGCGAATAAATAAAATCTAAATTATCTGACAGCTCAATATGATCTCCCCAAACACTTTCTGCTAAAGTCGTTTTCTGAAAAACACGTTCGGGTCTCAACATAAAATAATACAGCAAATCATATTCCTTTCTATTCAATTTCAGTTCGATATTATTTACTTTAACCAAACGATCTTCGGGAAAAATTTGAATATTTTTATAACTCAAAATATCTTCTCCTTTTTGTAGATTTTTGCGCAAAGCAACTTTAATTCGAGCCAATAATTCAGCAAAATGAAATGGTTTCGCCAAATAATCATCCGCGCCAACCAATAATCCTTCTACTTTATCATCAACCGAATCTTTTGCCGACAAAATAATCACCGAAGTTTCTTTATGAAGATTCTTCAATTCCTTCAACAAAGGCATCCCATCACCATCTGGCAACATCATATCCAATAAAATGCAATCATAATCGAACGAAATTATTTTATCCAAAGCTTGCTGATAATTATCCGCAGTTTCGACAATCATCTTTTCCTTTTCTAAAAACTCAACAATCGTTTCTTGCAATTTTATTTCATCTTCTACGACTAAAATCTTCATAATTCAGTTTAAATAATTGGTAAAAATAGATAGTAAAATAGGAAAGAATTAGGAAAACTCCTACTTTTATTCTCAAAATTTAAGATTTCAATTTTGAAAAAATATAGCTTTAAAAATGATTATAGCGAAGGCGCTCACCCAGCAATTTTGCAACGATTAATCGATACAAATTTAGAACAAACAATTGGTTATGGCGAAGATGAATTTTGCAATGAAGCAAGAGAATTGATCAAAAAATATCTGAAAAAAGATGCTGCAATTCATTTTGTTTCTGGTGGAACACAAGCCAATTTAATTGTAATTTCTTCTATTCTAAAACCACACGAATCTGTAATTGCAGCCGAAAGCGGGCATATTGCTGTTCACGAAACGGGCGCGATAGAAGCAACAGGTCATAAAGTAAATACCATTGCGACGGATAATGGAAAAATAACTCCTGAGCAAATTTCGGTTGTTCTTGCCACGCACACGGACGAGCACATGGTAAAGCCAAAATTGGTTTATATTTCTAATTCTACGGAAGTTGGAAGTGTTTATTCGAAAAAGGAATTGCAAGAACTTTATCATTTTTGCCAAGAGAATAATTTATATCTTTTCGTCGATGGCGCGCGTTTAGCTTCTGCTTTAACTTCTTCTAAATGTGATTTAAGCTTAGAAGATATGGCGAATTTTACAGATGTTTTTTACATTGGGGGGACTAAAAATGGTGCACTTTTAGGTGAAGCAATTGTGATAAATAACTTGAAATTGGATGAAGATTTTCGTTATCATATCAAGCAAAAAGGCGGAATGTTAGCGAAAGGACGTTTAATTGGAATACAGTTTTCGGAAATGTTTCGAGATGATTTATTTTTCGAGATGGGAAAACACGCTAATCAAATGGCAGAAAAATTAGCAAATGCTATTTCAGCAAAAGGTCACTACTTTTTGACAGAACCATCTTCCAATCAAATTTTCCCTATTTTACCAAATTCAATTATCGAAAAACTACAACAAGATTTTGAGTTTTATATTTGGCAAAAAATTGATGATCAAAATTCTGCAATTAGATTGGTTACTTCTTGGATAACGCCAGAGGAACAGGTAGAAAATTTTATCAAATCAATATAAAAAATAAAGGATCCATAAATTATTGGATCCTTTTATTTTAATAATAATCTTTCACATTTTTCAAACGCTCTTTATCTCGTTTATATTGAGACTTTCTGATTTCTTTTTTACGTTTCATCAAATTTTTATCGTAAGAATAATTACGTTCTATTCGCTTGATATCTCTTTCATATTCGTCTTCTAAACGCTCTAATCGATTATCAATTCTATCTTTGTAATAATCGTCACGATGAGAATTTGACCATTTGTAACGTTGATTATCATTTAAGATTTTATCAATATCACGTTGTAAATTGTAAGAAATCTCTCTGTTTCTTCTACCTTTTTCGTAACCAGATAAATTGCGATCTCTTCCAACTCTTTCGAAATCTTTACTTGCTTGTTTTTTTAAGGCTATTATTTTATTTTTTTGACTTGATGATATCTCATAATAGTCTGATCGTTCAATTAAAACATCGACATTTCTATTATTCCCATCATTTGGTCTGTTTTGCGCGTAACTTGACATTGTAAACAACGCAAAACCAAAAATTAAAAACTTCTTCATATTCTAAACTTTCATTTAAACAATGCAAAGCCCGTGCTGAAATGAATAAATTTTTAATAATTATACATAATCAACAAGTAATCAGCTTATTAAATTTTAGTTTTTTCTAATGCTTGCAAAATATCTTCGATAATATCTGCTTTATCTTCCAAGCCTACTGATAAACGGATAGAACCTGGCATAATTCCTAAATCTGCACGTTCTGCATCTGATAATTTTGCGTGAGTTGTAGTCGCTGGATGCGTTGCAATCGATCTTGAATCTCCTAAATTTGACGTATATAAAATCATTTCTAATGCATCAATAAATTTGAAAGCACGCTCTTTTCCTCCTTTCACTTCAAATGTTACGATTCCACCACCGCCTTTCATTTGCTTTTTCGCCAACTCATATTGAGGATGCGATGGTAAAAATGGATATTTTACATCTGCAATTTCAGGATGATTTTCCAAAGCTTCTGCCAACGCCAACGCATTTTCGCAATGACGATCCATACGAAGTGGCAACGTTTCTAAACTTTTAGAAATTGTCCACGCATTAAAAGCAGACATCGCTGGACCTGTATGACGAATAAAAAACATCATTTCGTTGATTAATTCTTCATTCCCTACAACTACTCCACCCAAAACGCGACCTTGTCCGTCCATATATTTTGTTGCAGAATGAATAGATAAATCAAATCCAAATTGCAAAGGTTGTTGTAAATATGGTGTTGCGAAACAATTGTCTATTGCAAAAATAACATGAGGATGTTTTTCTTTCAATTTTGCCAAAGCTTCTAAATCAAATAATTCTAATCCCGGATTTGAAGGAGATTCTAAGAAAACAATTTTCGTATTTGGTTGAATTGCTTTTTCCCAATCTTCGATATTTGGCGTTTCTACATATGTATAGGTTACACCCCAACGCGGAAACAATTGCGTAATTAATTGATGCGTAGAACCAAAAATTGCACGACTTGACACAATATGATCTCCACTTTTGATATACGATGCAAATGACGCAAAAACAGCCGCCATTCCCGATGCAAAAGCCAAACCAGCATCAGCTTTTTCTAACGCACAAACGCGATTAATAAACTCTGTTGTATTTGGATTTGCATAACGCGAATAAACCATTCCTTGCTCTTCTTCCGCAAAAATTGCACGACCTTGTTCTGCACTATCAAAAATAAAACTTGATGTTAAATATAATGGAACCGAATGCTCGCGAGTAGCTGATCTTGGCGCTTGCTCACGAATTATCTTAGACTGATCTTTTTTCATAAGAATCAAAGTTAACGATAGTTTTATTAAGCTAAAAGAGAATATTAAAGTTTTATTCCGAAAGTTTTTCTAATTTAACAGAACATCATACTTATCTAAATGATAAAATCCACTTAAAACAGAAAGAATTTATTTCAGCTAGATTTTATCAAAAATAGTATATAGAAATTAATCCGTTCCTAAGAAAATAATAGACATTGAATTTGCTAAAACTCTATTATATGAGTTTATTTCCACATTTAAATTATATTGATACGTATCAACAGTAGAACCCGGAGTAACATTCTTAACTAAAGCAACAGTTTTAGAACCAGCCGTCATATATATAATATTCTTCATACTCATATAAGTAATAAAATTAGGACCTGTAGCAGGATCTATAAATTCTTTCTGCGTATAAAAATTGGCATTTGTTAAGCCTGAAGTAGGAAACGTACTCGTATATGATTTTGCTAAACCAATAGCTAGCACTCTTACTGTGGTATCGCCACTTTTACGCCAAGGTTTTAAAATTGTATTAATATTAAACATATAGAAACCTGTATAAGGCGCTGTAAACTCTCCAGTTGTTGAATTGTAAGCATTTAAATTATCTGATACTTTGTTATCAAAAATAAATCTCCTTATGTTATTTCCTAAATCTGAACTTACAAAAGAATTATCATTACCACTCGATTTCATGTTTGCTAAAGTTATTAACTTGTTTAGACTAACCTTAGTTATACTATTATCTAAATCAGATTGATTTACAATCTGATTCCATTTTCCGTCATAAAAATAATACAACTCATTTGCTCTTACATCATCAGATGTATCATTTGTTGTTCCATTATTTCCATTAGATAAATTATACACTAATAAAGATTGCGCAGGATTTTTTACAGTTGTAGTATCGTTAATACCTGTTAATGATACTCTGGGAATCAATACACCTTTATTTGAACTATAAATATCAAGTACAGAACTTTTGTCAGGGTCTAGCGTATTAATACCAATTTGAGCACTTAATACATTACTAAGAACTATTATTCCTAAAAAGGATAATACAAATTTCATTTTACAAATAATTATAGTGTTGGAAAATAAGTAATTGTCAAAGTGTTAGAATCATTTCTATTAATTCCATAAGGGGTTTCAATATCAGCTGAATAACTGTTTCCACTTGTACCAGGAGTTATATAACGTGATAATACCATTATTTTCTCATTCTTATTCATGTAAATAACTCCAGTTACATGAACACTCAATGGATCATCAACTGTAACAACTGGATTAAGAGGCTGATTCAAAAAAGCAAAAGTATTATTAAGATAAGTTGATGGTTCAACACCTGTAAATGGTTTACTAATTCCTAACCTTACAAAATTACTTGTCGGTTGCGCTTGATTACTTTTTAATAATGTATTTGCTTCTATTTGATAATAACCATTATAAGGCGCTGTGAAAGTAGAATTAGAAACATCATATGAATTTACTACTTTTTCGTAAACCTTATTTTTAAAATACATTTGACGAATATTATTAGTAGTAGTACCCAGAGCTGCACTTAAATAATCTGTATTATTATTAGATACTGATTTACTTATAAAACTTGCTATTAACAACAATTTAGGAACCCCTAATTTATCTACAGACTCTTCTAATTTGGATTGATTAATCAATAAATTCCAACTAGTTGTAGAGGCAGAATAATAATAAAAGTTGTTTGCATATACATCATCAGATGTTGTAGTTGTAGTATTGTTATTACCATCCGTAAGATTGTAAACTAATAATCCATTTGCAGGATTAGAAATAGTAGTAAGATCTGACTTTCCTGTTAATTTTACTCGAGGTATAAGAAGTCCTTTATTCGAATCTTTCATTTCGAGAATTGCACTAGGATCAGGAGTAGAGGTATTTATACCAACTTGCGCGTAGCCAAAAGCATTAGCTACAATTAACCCTAAGGTTAATGATATCTTTTTCATTTGTTGATTAATTGGTTTGGTATCATTTAATTATCAACATTCAAACCAAAATCTTGAAATCTATCATGAATAAAATCATATTAAAATTCTAACATTATGTATTGATATTTAATCTCTACCTTTGCAATCTTATATCAATTTATGTCATTCGAAAATTTAGGATTATCACCATATTTATCAAAAGCAATTACAAAACTTGGATTTTTAAAACCTTTTGAAATTCAGACCGAAACAATTCCATCTATTTTAAAAGGAAAAGATGTGATGGGAATTGCGAAAACTGGTTCTGGAAAAACCTTGTGTTTTGTTGCGCCTTTGCTACAAAAAATTCAGCATCAATCGTACGAAAAATCTCGTAACATAAAAGCGTTAATTTTAGTTCCGACGCGTGAATTAGCAGTTCAAATTGAACAAACTTTTGAAGGATTACAAACTGCTTTACGTCGTGAAGTACAAACACAAGCGGTGTATGGAGGAACTTCGATTAATCCGCAGATGAAAAATTTGTATGGTACAGAAATTTTGATTGCAACACCTGGTCGTTTATTGGATTTGATGGATCATAATGCTTTATCATTAGATCAATTGCAATATTTGGTGATTGACGAAGCAGACAAAATGTTTCAATTAGGATTTGGTGATGAAATGAACCGAATTTTGAAAAGTGTTCCGAAAAAGAAACAATCGATTCTTTTTTCTGCAACTTTGAATGATAAAATTGATGAAATAAAATCTACATTAAACATTGATCCAATTGTTGTTGAAATCAAAAAGCAAGAAATTGATTTGGAGCAAATCGAGCAAGTTGCTTACAAAGTTGATGCAGAAACAAAAGGTCCTTTTTTACGTTATTTAATCAAATCTGAAAACTTAGAGCAAGTGTTGGTTTTTGTTTCTTCGACACGAACTGCTGATAATTTGGTTGAAAAATTAAAAAAGAATAAAATCTCTGCAATGGCGATTCATAGTAAGAAATCCCAAGGCGCGAGAATGGATAATTTGGAAGATTTTAAACTAGGTGATGTTAACGTTTTGGTTGCAACAGATTTGATTGGACGCGGTATTCATATCGAAGGTTTACCAACTGTTATTAATTACGAATTACCTCGTTCGCCTTTAGATTATGTGCACAGAATTGGACGTACAGGTCGTGCAAATGCAAACGGAAAAGCAATTAGCTTGATTACAGAAGAAGATTTGCATCATTTCAAAATCATTCAGAAAAAAATGGGTAAAAAAGTTGATTTACTTCCAACTGATGAGGTGAATTTACACGGATACTAAAAAAATACGAAACTCGAATTACGAAGTTAGAAACTCAACAACTCTAACTTCGTATTTCTAATTTCTAACTTCTATATATGCGGTCCAAGCATATTTTTAGGATCAAGGATTTCGTCCAAACGTTCTTTCGACAACAAACCATGATCTAAAACCAATTGATAAACACTTCCACCAGTCTCTAAAGCTTCTTTCGCTATTTTTGTACTTGCTTTATAACCAATATAAGGATTTAGCGCAGTCACAATTCCAATACTATTTTGAACTTCATTTTTCAAATGTTCAACATTCGCTGTAATTCCATCTATACATTCAACACGTAGCGTATTCATCGCATTTGTTAAATATTGAATCGATTCCATAATCGAAAAACCAATAATCGGCTCCATCACATTCAACTGTAATTGTCCAGCTTCTGCAGCCATTGTTATTGATAAATCATTTCCAATTACTTTAAAACAAACTTGATTGACAACTTCTGGAATTACCGGATTTACTTTCCCTGGCATAATCGAAGATCCCGGTTGTTTTGGAGGTAAATTAATCTCAAACAAACCTGTTCTCGGACCTGAAGTCAACAGACGTAAATCATTACAAATTTTAGACAACTTCACACAAAGACGTTTCAGAGCTGAAGAATAATCCACAAACGAACTTGTATCCGAAGTTGCTTCCACTAAATTATCAGCCAACGAAACATCTTCATTCATAATTTCAGCAATTTTAGTTGTACACAATTGCGCATAACCCGGAACAGCGTTCAATCCAGTTCCAATTGCAGTTGCCCCCATATTAATTACTAATAATTCAGCAGCAATTCGATTCAAATTATCAACTTCTTTATGCAACGTATTCGAAAATCCTTCAAACTCTTGACCAAGCGTCATTGGAACCGCATCTTGCAATTGCGTACGTCCCATTTTTATAACATTACCAAATTGTTTTCCTTTTTTATCAAACGCTTCATACAACGAAGTTAATGCATCAATCAAAGGCTTATTCATATTAAATAATGCTAATTTCAAGGCAGATGGATACGCATCATTCGTAGATTGCGAAAGGTTGACATGATCATTTGGCGAACAAAATTGATACTCACCTTTTTGTTTTCCTAAATGCTCCAAAGCAATATTTGCAATCACTTCATTGGCGTTCATATTTGTAGAAGTTCCTGCACCACCTTGTATCATATCGATCGGAAATTGCTCTGTATATTTACCAGCAATTAATTCATTTGAAGCAAAAGAAATCGCATCAAATAATTCTTTCGATAAAATTCCTAATTCATGATTAGCTTGTGCAGCCCCTAATTTCACAACACCAAGCGCCTTTACAAATTCGGGATAATGCGACAAATAATTATTGGAAATTTTGAAATTATTAATGGCGCGTTGCGTTTGCACACCATAATAAGCCGTTTCAGGAATTTGTAATTCTCCTAATAAATCAGACTCCGTTCTCATTTTATTTATTGTTTGTTATTGACAATTAAAGGTAAGGAATAATCTAGTATCTTTTTGAAAAGCATTTTGTCAAAAAATTCAAAAAATCTATATCTTTAAAACATTAACACAAAAGAGATGAAAGCAGCTCGTTATTATTCATTAGACGTTTTTCGTGGCGCAACTGTTGCGTTGATGATTTTGGTAAATAATCCAGGAAACTGGTCAGCTATGTTTGATCCTTTGGAACATGCAGATTGGCACGGATGCACACCAACAGATTTGGTTTTTCCATTCTTTTTGTTTGCTGTAGGAAATGCGATGGCTTTTGTGATTCCGAAATTGCAACAACAGCCTCAACAGATTTTTTGGCAAAAAGTAATAAAACGAACAATTTTAATTTTCGGAATTGGATTATTCATCAATTGGTGGCCATTTTTCAAGTGGGATAATAATGAACTAATTTTCAAAGCATGGAAAGATTCAGAAGAAAGCGGAATCCGAATTATGGGCGTTTTACAACGAATTGCAATTGCTTATTTTTTCGCTTCGGTTATTGCTTTTTATTTTAAACAAAAACAAGTTTTATTGATAAGTTGTGCGATTCTTCTACTTTATTGGGTTTTAACTTTCGGACTTGGAACTTCTGATCCTTATTCGTTAGAAGGTTTTATCGGAACTAAAATCGATAATCAATTGCTTGGTTTAGCGCATATTTACAAAGGAGAAGGTGTTCCGTTTGATCCAGAAGGAATTTTCAGTACAATTTCTACCATTCCACAAGTTTTATTTGGGTATTTGGTTGGTGACTATATTCAGAAACAAGGAAATATCAATTGGTTGAATCGTCCGTTACCAAAAACAGACAATCCGCAATATAAAATGTTAGCTGGTTTATTTGTTTTAGGAACAATTGCGTTGACAATTGGTTACATTTGGCAATGGGACTTTCCGTACAATAAAAAGATTTGGAGCAGCTCTTATGTTTTCAACACAACTGGTTTAGCAATTTTGACAATTGGCGCAATGATTTGGTTCATCGAAATTTTAGGAATCAAAAATGGTTTCATGAAATTCTTTGATGTTTTCGGAAAAAATCCTTTATTTATCTTTGTTTTGAGTGGATTATTACCTCGATTATTAGGTTTAATCAGAATTGAAGCTGGTTTAAACGACAAAGGAGAAGTCAAATTCATTTCACCATTGGGTTGGTTTTACGAAAACATTTGCGCAAAGATTCCTGGAATTCCAGAAATTGGTTCATTTGTTTATTCGCTAATTTTCTTAGCCTTCTTTTGGTGGTTAGCTTATTTATTAGATAAAAAGAAGATTTATATTAAAGTTTAAAATCTTAATTATGAAGTATTTTATTATTGGATTATTAAGTCTTTTCTATTTTTTCTCTTGCAATGAACAAAAAGAAATCAATGATATTATTGCGTCTTTTCCTCCTAATTACGTAGATTATAATATTCCTCCTGAATGTCAAGAAAACAATGGGTATTATAATAAAGATTCTGAAATTGTTTTAATTAATGAGAACGAATTTAATTCAATTATTAATCGTTTGAAAAAATTAAAATCTTCTAAAGAAATCAATGATTGTCCAAGTGATTTTAGCTTTTCCGTTGGAAAGGACAAATACTGTTCGTGCCTCTATGAAGAACGATTAATTTTTAAAAATGGACAATTACACGAAATTTCAGATACCTTATTATATGACATTAAATCTGCATTGACTTTTTATAATTCCAGACCGAAAGAATATTTAAAATACGATAATTTAATTCAAAAGTTCGGATTGCCTAAAAATTATAAGTATCAACAAGCTGGTGAGACTCTTATATCTTATGACCAAGATGGAAATAAAACAGTAGATTTTATTGATTTTAAAATGCGATTAGTTACTTTAAAAACAAAATAAAAACAAACCACAATCAATCGTATATTCTAGCTAAACTTTCTTATAAACCGCATAAAACTGATAAAAATGTTGAATATTCTCAACATCAAAAATGATTTGTTTCCATTGGTTTAATTCCAAAATCAATTGATTTTCGTGTTGAATAAACTTTCCAACAAAAATTTCATCATCATTCAAATACAAACCAAATTTATCATTGACCAAATGTAAATTTTCCACTTCCAAATGCTCAAAAAATAAAATAGACGATTCTTCTTCTGTAAAATCAATAGGAGAAGCGATACTCGAAGAATATTCTAACGCAATAAATTGATGTGAATTATAAATTGGAAAATAGATTGAAGGATAATTTTCTAAGTTCGAAAACAACTCTTTTTTTGCTTGGATAACTTCTCGAGATAAAAAAGGAATCGCGCTCAAATTTTTAACATTTCGCAACATATCAGCTTCCTCGAAATAGTTATCAAAGTGTAATATTTCGTTAACTGTTAAGTTTTTTTCGATTAAATGACTTATCGGAATGCTAAAATATTTAGCAATTTGAGAAATTGTTTCAATTTTTGGTTCTGCACGTTTTTCTTCATAAGATGAAATATTTCCTCTACTAACTTCAAATAAGTCAGCAAAAGCCTGTTGAGTTAAGTTCTTAACCTGTCTTAATTTTTTTATATTTTCACCTATTTTTGTCATTATTTAAAATTTTAACATTTTTAATTGCTAATTATTTTAGCAAGTTGTTTAATTTTATGGAAACAAATTACAAAAAACACGAATAACAACAAAATGAATTATTTTTCGAAGATTGAAAATTTTATTCAAAACATCAATTACACCATCAGTTACAAAGACGAAAAAGAAGGTGTTTTTATGATTGAAAATTTATTGGATGGTGTTCAAAATCTGATTGTAGGAATTGCACCACCTGTCATCATTTTCGAGTTGTATTTATTTACAATTACAAATGATAATCTGGAAATGCTAAAAGCGTTGTTGATGAAAAATCGCGATATCATTCATGGTGCTTTTGCAATAACAGAAGACGGAAACAAAGTTATTTATCGTTACACACTTCAAATTGCGAATCTTGATCAAAACGAATTTGAAGCAACGTTAAACTCTTTGAGTTTATTGATGAGCGAATATTCTGCTCAATTAATCGAATTTTCTAAACAATAAAACAATATCACTATGAATATTTTCAAACGTATTTTTAGAATTGGACAAGCAGAAATACATTCGGTTGTCGAAAAAATGGAAGACCCAATTAAAATGACTGAACAAGGAATTCGCGAAATGCGCGACGATCTTAATCAATCATTAGAAGCTTATGCAAAAGTAAAAGCGATGGCAATTCGTTCGCAAAATAGCGTAGACAAAAAGAAAGAAGAAGCGGCAGATTACGAACGAAAAGCAATTCTTTTGTTAGAAAAAGCTGGGCGAAGTGAAATTACAGTTGAACAAGCCGAAAGTTTAGCGAAAGAAGCTTTGGGCTTAAAGAAGCAATTGTTAGAAGAAATTACTGAATTAGAAAATCAAGTAATTATTCATGAAAAATCTGCAAATGAAGTCCATAAAAATGTCGAAGTTCTAAAATTCAACATTAATAAATGGGAAAATGAATTGACAACGTTAAAAGCGCGTGTAAAAGTTGCTGATGCGACAAAACAGGTAAACAAACAAATGGCAAAAATTGATGCAAATAGCACAATTAGCATGTTAGAACGCATGAAAGCCAAAGTAGAAGAAGACGAAGCGCTTGCGCAAGCTTACGGAAGTTTGGCGGATAATTCGAAAACAGCTGATGATGAAATTAATGAAACCTTGAAAGGAGATTTGATTCAAAATGAATTAGAAGCTTTGAAGCTAAAAATTCTATCGAAAAATCAAGAATAAATCACTTTTTATAGTGAGTTTTATTTCTTTAAAATAATAGAACTTAATCATTTTTAATTTTGAAACTATATGCCAAAATTTGAATACAAAACAATCGAAATAAAAGCTGAACAAGGAATTTTCAAAGTCTCTATCGACCAAGAATATTTAGATAAATTATTGAATCAATACGGAGCAGAAGGCTGGGAATTAACCTCCTCTACTCCATTGTCAAATAATGGAATAACTTACAGAATTTATTTTACCTTTAAAAGACAACTTTAACACTAAAAATCAACGCTAATGAGCGAAATTTTAAACCTTCTTTTCAATCCATTGGCCAATGGAATTATGACCATTCTGATGGGATTTTCTCTCGTCTATTGGGTGTTTCAATTGTTGGCTGGTGACGGAATTGACCTTGGAACTGATTCAGATTTTCATATCGGAGACATCAATGATGTTGATGCGCACCACGAAATTGACGCCGATCACGATGCTGATGCTGACGTGCATCACGAGCCAGGTTTTTGGGCAAAATGTTTAGAATTTATCAATGTTGGTAAAGTTCCGTTAATGGTAATTATTACCTTGTTCAAATTTATCAGTTGGGTGATTACCATTATTTCTTCGATTGTTTTTGGATTAAGCAAGTTAGGATTGTATTCTGTTTTAGTTTTAATTCCAGTTTTCATCATCGCTTATTTTATGATGCATTGGATTACAAAACCACTCGTAAGAGTTTATGCAGAATTAGGCTATCACGGAGAAGACGAAACAGATTTTATTGGAAGAGTCGGAAAATCGAAGTCTAAAATCACTGGTGATAAAATAGGTTCTGCTGAATTTCAAATCGAGAAAGATATTATTACGCTTAACATCAAAAGTCAAAATGGCGAAGAAATTAATTTTGGTGACACCATTATTATTACTGACGAATCGCCGTCAAATCATTATTATTTCGTCATCAAACACATTACTTTAAACAATATTTAACCTAATTATGATACTATTATTTCAACTTACTTCGTTTATTATCGAAGATATTTTAACCTTAATTATTAACTAAATCAATCAAAATATAATAAAAATCTCATGACAAATTTTATTCTTTTAGCAGTTGGTGTCATCGTTTTCATCTTTATTGCTTTCATCGTCGTTTTAAGCGTTTTCTATAAAAAAGTTCCGCAAGGAAAAGCCATCGTTCGTACTGGTGTTGGTGGATCGCAAGTAGCTTTCAACAAAGGAATGTATGTAATTCCTGTTTTCCACAAAATGGAAATTATGGACATTTCGATTAAGAAAATTGATATTACTCGTCAACAACACGATGGTTTAATTTGTAAAGACAACATTCGTGCAGATATCAAAGTTGCATTTTTTGTTCGCGTTAATAAATCGGTGAATGATGTAATCAATGTTGCACAAAACTTAGGAACAGAACGAGCATCAGAACCAGAAACATTAAAAAGTATTTTCGAAGCAAAATTCTCAGAAGCTTTAAAAACAGTTGGAAAAAAATTCGATTTTATCGAATTATACGAAGCTCGTCGCGAATTTAGAGATGAAATTTTAAATATCATCGGAACAGACTTGAATGGATATATTTTAGATGACTGTGCGATTGATTATTTAGAACAAACTGAATTACAATTCTTGAGCCCTGATAATATTTTAGATTCGGAAGGTATTAAAAAAATCACGGAATTAACGGCTCAACAAAATATGAACGCCAACTTAATTCGTCGTGAAGAAGAAAAAGTAATCAAAAAACAAAACGTTGAAGCGCGCGAAGCAATCTTAGAATTAGAGCGACAATTAGCCGAAAAAGAAGAGCGTCAACGCAGAGAAATCGAAAATATAAAAGCGCGCGAAGAGGCAGAAATTGCAAAAGTTCGCGAAGAAGAACGTCTAAAAGCTGAATCTGTTCGTATTACAACAGAAGAGCAATTGGCGGTACAAGAAGAAAATAAATTGCGTCAAATTATTATCGCAGAAAAAAATAAAGTTCGTACTGATGCAATCGAAACGGAACGCGTTGAAAAAGATCGTGCATTAGAGCAAACAGAACGTGAGCGAATTGTGACTTTAGCTCAGATTGATAAAGAAAGGTCTATCGAAGTTGAGAAGAAAAATATTCAAGGCGTTATCAAAGAACGCGTTCTTTTAGAAAAAGGCGTGATTGAAGAGCAACAAGGTGTGAAAGATGTTGAAGTTTACCGTGAAGTTGAGCGTCAGAAACAAGCCGGAATTATTGCTGCATCGCAAGAAGCGGAAGAGCGTTTAATCGAAACTGTAAAAGCTGCGGAAGCGGCAAAAATTGCGGCAGAGCAAGAAGCTGCTCGTCAAGTTATCGAAGCAGATGCACAAAAACAAGTTGCAGAACGCAAAGCGCAAGAGTTATTAATTGATGCGGAAGCTAAAAAAGAAGCTTCTGCAAAAGAAGCTGAAGCTCGTAAAATAATTGCTGAAGCACAAGCAAAAGAAGAAGCTGCAATTGGTCTATCTGAAGCAGAAGTAATGGTTGCAAAAGCAGAAGCAGAAGAAAAACAAGGAACTGTAGAAGCATCTGTTATCGAGAAAAAAGCAGAAGCGTTACGTAAAGAAGGCTTAGCACAAGCAGAAGTTGTTCGTGAAAAAGCGTTGGCAGAAGCGAAAGGAATCGAGGAAAAAGCAGAAGCAATGAAGAAATTGGACGGTGTTGGAAAAGAGCACGAAGAGTTCAAACTTCAATTACAAAAAGAAAAAGATATCGAATTGGCTCAAATAAACATTCAAAAAGATATTGCTGGAGCGCAAGCTGAGGTGTTATCAACTGCATTAAAATCTGCAAAAATTGATATTGTTGGTGGAGAAACGATGTTCTTCGAAAATATTGTCAAACAAGTTTCGAATGCAAAAGGTTTCGATCATTTAATCGACAATTCTAAACATGCAACAGATATCAAAAATGCGTTGATTGACGAAGATGGTGGAAGCGATTTAGCTGGAAAAGTGAGAAGTCTTGCCGATAAATATGGTATTTCGTCAAACGACATCAAAAACTTAACAATTACTGCTGCATTAATTAAATTGCAGCAAGCTGCTTCGGCTTCTGGAAACAACGAAGACACAGGATTTATCAATTCTCTTTTCGGAATTGCGAATCAATTAGGTGTTTCAAATAAAAAAATAGGTTAATACAACCTATTGTACATTTTGAATTAAAATTCGTCAATTCGAGTGATTTTTAGAAATGAAATGAATAAAAATTGTATCGAGAATTAAGTCGAATTTTATCTTCCAAAACCTTATTCTCGATACAAAATTCTAAAAGAATTTCACTCGAATTGACGGTTTTATTGATAAAATCATCAAAATGTACAATGGTTTAATTTATTAAACAACAATAGAGTGATTGAAATTTTACCGTTTCAATCGCTCTTATCAACACGTTTAATCACCTTTTAGATTTTAATTTAATGCAAGAAGAAAAAAATATTAACGTTACCGAAACGCTTGATGCAGGCGCGTACGAAATCATCCGAAAAAGACTTCTTACACAAAAAGATTTTCTTTCGGAAAGATTAACGAAATTGAACGAAGCTCGTAAAGAGGTGTTCAATTCTACCAATTTTGCATTAAGCGCAAACCAAAGAATTACGACAGAAAACACTTGTATTTCACGTGGAATTATCGCGTTCGATAAATTATGTATTTTTGGGTACAACGTCCATTTCGGTTTACGCACAGACATTCAGTTGAGCGATGTTTTTAGTATTTATCTGTTTCAAGAAAATCAATTTATACCTCAACCTCTCGACTTAATTAACGATCAGAATTTCTTTACAGATTTTCAGAATTTATATAAATATTACCGCGATTCTATCTTTTCTAAATTTCGTAGAACAGATAATTATTTATACATGGTTTTCCAAACCAGCAAAAGCGCACAAGATTTAAAAGCGTTTAAATGGTTAATCAAAGACGGAAAATTAATTTATCAAGATGATCGCAGCATTCACGAAGTAAAAAAAGCAGATCAATTTGATTTCGAATGGCAAAAAACGTCAATTGATGATCGTCGATTAGGTAAATTTCCACACATTTCTATTTTAGATAAAATTTTTATCGAAGCGATTGGTGGCGATATTACGTTCAAAATTGAGGATAATACGGATACAGGAAAAGGAATTTTCACTGAAAAAGTTACGCATTTAGATCAACAATTAGACGATGCCGAATATTATTACGCCGATTTAGGAAATCTGATTGCGGTTAAAATCAAACCTTTTCAAGAAGATTTCAGAGCGTATATTTACAATGTTCGCACCAAGGAAGTCATCAATATTCCTGCTCTTTTGGATGCAGCAGTTTTGTTGCCAGACAATCAAGGTTTGATTTTTTCGAATGGCTATTATTTACAAAACGGAACCTATCATATATTCGAAAATAAGTTAGATAATTTTCAATTTTTCCGTCGTGTAAATTCTCCAAACGGAGAAGATTTTATGTATATTTTCAATCAAGATGAAACCAATACATACATTCTTTTATCGTACAATATCATTCAACAAAATGTCGAAACGCCTATTGTTTGCAATGGTTTTACTATTTTTAAAGACGGAAGTTTAATCTATTTCCGCACAGAAGAAGAAGCAACGCGACATCATCAAGTTCAGATTTGGGAAACGCCTTATGTCGAGCGTTTGGTGGAAAATCAAGAAAAAACAAATCATCCATTATACAAAATTGGAAACAAAGACATTGTAAAAGCAATGGCTGAATCTCAAGAAGTTATCCAATTAATTAACAAAGAAGATTCGTACGAAGGTTTGTATGAGGACATTGTAAAAAAAGCGAATAATATTGTTGATGGATATTTTTGGATCAATGACAAAGATACCTTTGAGCTAGCTATTCCTTTGCTAGAAATCAAAACGGTTGCCAATACAGCGATTGATGAATTTGCAAAAGTCCAAGTTCAGAAAAAATTTGCGCAAGAAACGTTAGAAAAAACGGAAAAATCGATTGAAGAAATCGTTTTCAAAGTAAATAGTACAACGTATAATCAATTGGATTTATTGGTTGAACATTTGGCTGAAGCGCGTAAAATTCAAGGAAAAGTGATTGATTTACGTTCGATTCGTTATATCAATTTAGAACGTGTTCAGGAATTAGAAAATCAATTGCAAGAAGTCAACGAAAATTTATCAACCAAAACAATTGAGTTTCTTTTATTGGATGAAGCGCTGATTCCGTATGAAGAAAAAGTTGCGGAACAGAAAAATTTAGTGGCTTCGATTGAGAAAGTTGTTGACGCTAAAGTAATCGAAGAATCTTGTCTTAAAATTGCTTCCGAATTAGAGTTATTGATTGACATTCTGAACAGTTTAAAAATTGAAGACGCCACGCAAACAACAAAAATTATTGAGAAAATTTCTGTCATTTTTGCTTCGCTTAACGAAGTTCGTGCGCAATTAACACGTCAAACTTCTGCCTTAAAAAGCAAGGAAGCGGTTGCCGAATTTTCTGCTCAAATTACGTTGTTGGAACAAAGTGTGGTCAACTTTTTAGAGTTATCAACAACTGCCGAAAAAACGGAAGAATACAATACAAAAATCATTGTTCAGCTCGAAGAATTAGAAAGTAAATTCTCTGATTTTGATGATTTCGCTTTAAAAATTGCAGATAAACGCGACGAAATTATCAAAGCGTTCAATTCGAAGCGCGAACAATTGGTTGAACAAACCAACAAACGCACCAATTCTTTAGAGCAAATTGGTTTGCGAGTCTTGAAAAATATCGAAAATAAATCCAAAACTTTTTTAGAAAAAGAAGAAATTTTAGCGTTTTATTCTTCGGATTTGATGATTGATAAAATGCGTCAAATCATTCAAGAATTAAAGGATTTGAAAGATGTTTCGAAAGCCGAAAATCTTGAAAATCTCTTGAAAAAATCTCAAGAAGATACGCTTCGTGTTTTACGTGATAAAACTGAACTTTTTGTTGATGGACAAAATATTATTGCGCTCGGACAAAATAAATTTACGGTCAATACGCAGCAATTAGCGCTGACTTTGCTGAATCGTAACAACGAATTATTTTATCATTTAACAGGAACAAGTTTCTATCAAAAAGTTAAAAACGAAGAAATTTATCGTTACCAAGATATTTGGAATCAAGAATTTGTTTCGGAAAATCAATTGGTTTATCGCGCTGAATATTTGGCTTATCAAGCTTTTTTAGCGAGAAATGAAAAAGATTTCGATGCTGAAAAATTCATCAATCAAATCATTGAACAAAATTATTCGGAAGGTTATATAAAAGGCGTTCACAATTTTGATGCGTTGCGAATTTTCACTGAATTAGTAAATATTAATTCGAAATTGGATGTCTTACAATTTGATGCTCAAACACGCACAACTGCTCAAGTTTTTTGGCATTCATTAGAAAAGAATTTACAAGAAAAATTGAACGCGATGATTAATTCAGCTCAATTAATTTTGAAAAATTTTCCGAATTCAAATCGTTTTGAAAATATTCTAAATGAAATCAAATCGCTTTTTGAAAATTGGGAAACCGAATGGGATAAATCGCAAACATCATCAGAAAAAGTTTCTCACTATTTGTTTACAACTTTCACGAAATATCAAGCTTTTTCGATGAGTAGAGAAGCTGAAAAATTTCAAAAAGAGTTTGTAAATTATTTAGAAAAAAATAAAAATTCGGAAGATTTTAATGCATTGATTACAGATCAACAATTTTCTTCAACCGAAAAATTTTACTTGATCGAAAACTGGATTCATTCTTTTATTGATGAAAACGAAAATTATTCGTCATATAGAAATGTGGTGAATGAAGTGGCGGCAATGCTTTTATTTTCGAAAGATCTATATTATATAAATGATGGAAATTCTGTCATCAAAATTGAAGATTTGAAAGGAAATCATGTGGTAATTGTTGAAGGAATTTATACTCAAAATTATCATGAAATCATTTCGAAATTAGAGCATTTTTCAACTGTTGATGTTCCAAATTTTAAATCATTCCAAAAGCTAAAAGAAGAAATTTCTAAATCGTATGAAAAAGATTTAAAAATCGCAGAATTTGAACCAAAAGTTTTGACATCATTTGTTCGAAATAAATTAATCAACGAAGTTTATTTTCCTTTAATCGGAAATAATTTAGCCAAACAATTGGGAACAGCAGGCGAAAACAAGCGCACCGCACGTATGGGAATGTTGTTGTTAATTTCGCCTCCAGGTTATGGAAAAACGACGTTGATGGAATATTTAGCCAAAACAATGGGCTTGCATTTTGTGAAAGTGAATGGACCTACAATTGGACATAACATTACGTCAATCGATCCAATCGAAGCCAAAACTTCTGGAGAAAGAGAAGAATTGAAAAAGATCAATCTTTCGTTTGAAATGGCGGATAATGTAATGTTGTACTTGGACGATATTCAGCATTTGAGTGCAGAATTTTTGCAGAAATTTATTTCATTAGCCGATGGACAGCGAAAAATTGATGGAATTTTCGAAGGAGAAAGTAAAACCTACGATTTACGTGGAAAACGTTTTTGTATTGTAATGGCTGGAAATCCATATACGGAAAGCGGTTCTAAATTTCAGATTCCAGATATGTTAGCCAATCGTGCCGATGTATATAATTTGGGTGATGTAATTGGTGATACGGAAACTTTGTTCAATTTAAGTTTGATTGAAAATGCGACAGGCGATAATCCTTATTTGGATAAAATTGCTTCAAAAAGTTTAACCGATTTTTACAAGTTAGCAAATTTTGTAACCGAAAATCAAGAACAACTTCCAAATTTGGAAGGCAATTATTTGAAACAAGAAATTGACGATTTTATTGCTGTTTTGAAACATGTGATTAAGATTAGAAATATAGTCGTAAAAGTCAATCAAAATTATATTGCAAGCGCAGCAATGCAAGATGATTACAGAACTGAACCGCCTTTCAAGATGCAAGGTTCGTACAGAAATATGTCAAAATTAGTTTCGAAAATTGTTCCGATGATGAACGAAAAAGAAATTAATGAAACGATTTTGGCGCATTACGAAAGTGAATCTCAAACGTTGACAACAGATGCAGAATCGAATCTTTTGCGCTTAAAAGAAATTGCAGGTTTGATGACTTCCGAGGAAAAAGAACGTTGGGAAACGATAAAAGCAACGTTTGTCAAAAACAATAAACATGGCGGCTTGAATAAAGACGATAAAGTTTTTTCTCAACTGCTCGAATTCAATGAAAATTTGGAAGGAATTATCAAAGCAATCTTGAAAAAGTAATATTAAAACTGCTCAAAATGAGCAGTTTTTTTTACATTTAACCTCAACCAAAACATTTACTATGAAAAAAATAACCTTTCTTTTTGTACTATTTAGTTCAATTTTTTCCTATTCTCAAGACACGATTTTCATTAATCATAGAGGCGATACAATTTCAGGTAAAGACTTAAGTAAATTAGAAAAAAAGCGAACAACAAAAAAAATAGTTCAAAACAATCAACTAAAATCCGTTATCTATTCTAATTTTTTAATTAAAGAAAAACCTCAAGCTTCTTACACTGGGATTTTTCAAAATGGAAAACCTTATGATGGATATTTCATCAATAAGATTATTCTGAACGAAATTCCTTTAGTTGATTTTTACGAAAAAGGCGAACTAAAATATCAGTATTCTTTTGATTTTTTGAAGCAATTAGATAATTATCAATTTTATGAATATGATCAAAAAAGTGTCTACAAAAATGGCAAAATTGTAGACGGTTTTGAGTTTTTCGATAGCGAAGAAGGTTTTTTAATTCGAATTGGATATAAAAATGAAAAGGCAAATTACCTTGAAATGAATCTTTTCGCAATGCACGCTTTTAACCGATTATCATTTGATTATAATGGAAAAGAAATCGTGGTGAAAGATTTTGAGAAGCAAACTTCAATCAAATTAACAGAAAAAAATAATGGCATTTTTGCAGAAGTTTTTGATGAAAACGGAAAATTGATTGTCAATAATCAACAAAAAGAAGTACAAAAAAGTTCACCTAATTCTACTACAATTTTTAAAATAGAAAATAATCAACTGAAAGAAGAGAACATATCTCCAGAGAGTTTAAACCCTTTAATCGAAAAAGTTTATAAAGAAATCAACCCATTAATTGTGTTGATTTATTCTGCTGTTGCATGTAATCGAACGATGAAAATAGATGATTTGTTTAATCAATTTGCAGAAATTTTTAAATCAAATAATATTCAAAAATTATTTTCTCAAGAATCATTTATAGAAGGTCCAAATAAAGTGCTTTCAAGTTTGAGTTATAATAAAAATGGAAATCCTGATTGGGGAATTAAAATTTCTGAAACAGAAAAAAAGTATTTGGTTGAATTTTATAAAGAAGGAAAAGTGACTTTTACTAAAAAAGTAAATTCTATCGACGAAGTTCAAGAAACGATTAATTCTCTTTTAGTAAAACCTGAAGAAGAATAAACAAAGCCGCTCATTGAGCGGCTTTATTATTAATTAAATTTATCTCCTCTGAATATTTTCACAGGATTTCCTCTTGCAATAGACGTTTGATTGTTCCATTTTTCTTGAACCAAGTCCTTCAATTTATTGGTTTCAAATTCTTGTAATTTCAATAACAAACGTGTTGTTGCAATTTTTTTGTTCTGATGTTGCGAACGCGAATCCATCGAAACAACAGAAATTCCACTTGGTTGATGCGTTGCACGAACAGCCGAATTTACTTTGTTTACATTTTGTCCACCATTTCCAGAACTTCGCATTGTTTGGTAAACAATTTCATTTGGATTAATTGAATTTTCTTTCGGAATTTCTAATTCAAAACAACCAATAAACCAGTTTTTTCGTTGATGAAATTTTCGATACGGACTTTTACCAATCCATAAAATTGTTCCAATCCATAAAATTGTTCCAATCCAAGGTATCAAAAATGTGTTTAAATCATTCCCTTCAAGTTCTATAATCACAGATGAAAGTTGATTAAAATCTTTATCAATTTCTCTTTCGATTACGTCAAACTTAATATCGGATTTTGTGCACGCTTCCGAAAACTTTTTAAAAACATTAGTTACCACAAAATTGCATTCTGCAGGTCCTCTACCCGATGTAAGTTGAATAATTTTTTTCATCATCATTATTTATCCATTCGTACAATTTTCGGCGTAAAAGTTCCCAACACTTTCACTAATTCGGTTTGTAAATTCATCACCGTTTTGATGTTTTTATACGCAAATGGCGCTTCATCAACACTTCCTCCTATCAGCTCAATTTCTGCATCTTTCAATTGTGCATTCATAAAGCTTTTGGTAATCGTTGATTTACATTTTGCACGTGACATTTTTCGTCCCGCACCATGCGAAGCCGAATTAATACTCGATTCATTTCCCAATCCTTCGACAATATAACCGTTCGCGGTCATCGAACCTGGGATAATTCCTAAAACTCCTTCTCCAGCTGGCGTTGCACCTTTGCGATGAACAATTCGTTCCGTTCCATCAACCATTTCCTTCCACGCAAAATTGTGATGATTTTCGATGTTAAAAACGATACGTTTTCCTATAGCTTTCGCAATTCTTCGGTGAATATCGTCGTGACAAGCCTTTGCATAATCTCCTGCCAAATTCATCGCAGCCCAATACTCTTGTCCATCGTGCGTACCCAAATCCAACCAAGCCAAATGCTGAACTTGTTTCGGAAGCGGACATTGTTTCGCCGCCAAATATGTGTAATATTTTGCAATATTTGCACCCAAACCACGCGAACCACTATGCGATAAAACAGCCAAATATTCACCTGGAATCAAGTTCCATTCTGGTTTTACCTCGTCTAATTTTACAATCCCAAACTCAACAAAATGATTCCCTCCGCCCGAAGTTCCCAATTGTTGATAAGCTTTTGTTTTCAAACTTTTCAAGATTGGAATTTCATCAAAAATAGAACGTTCAAAAATTTCGTGATCAGCTTTTAATTTATGCGTTTCATACATTCCGAATTTGGTATGATCTTGCAAAATCTGAATCAATTGATGCGATTTTCCTTTCAAAAAACTGGCTGGTAAATCGTAAACCGAAAGACTCATTCTACAACCAATATCCACACCAACTCCATACGGAATCACCGCATTATCCGTCGCCAAAACGCCACCAATCGGCAATCCATAACCTGAATGTGCATCTGGCATCAAAGCGCCTTTTACCGAAATCGGCAATTTCAACGCGTCATACAATTGAAATTTTGCTTGTTCATCAATTTCATTTTCACCAAAAATCGAAAAAGGCGAACGCGTCGTTTTCAATTCTTGTAATCTAACCTCAACTGGTTTTATCAATCCTTCCGCAACTTTTCCCCAAATTCCGTGACCAATGTACTTTTCTGGTTCGAGTAAAACTTCTTTTGCTTCGTTGAGAATCGTTTGTTTCTTTTCTTTTTTTCTGTATCGATGAATTTGCCCAATTGCAATATTGATCGAATTATTTTTTGGAAAGCCTAATTTTATGAAGTCCTTTCCAGAGATTTTATTTCCCATGATTAATGTCTTTTAGATAGCTGATGTTCTTGTTCTATCAGCATTTCAGCGATTTCTGTCGCCGAATTTTTGTTGTTAAAAAATTTCCTTTTGGTAAAAGGGTTTTTAAATTTTGATTTTCGTTCATACGAATAACCCCCTCCAACTATTTTTTTCAAGAGGATTCCTTGATTTTTATACTTATCAAAAAAGTGATCGATTTGTGCTTCTTCGCGCTTCAAATCAATATCAAGTGGTTTGTAATGCGTAATCATGTTTGGTTTGATGATTAATCGAAAACGCCACGGTTGTAGAAATTCATAAATTCCTTTGAAACGTTTTGTTTTTGGATCATACACCTGAATACACGCAAAATATCGACGTTCTTCATCATTCAAAATTGAATGCGAACCTGAATATTCGTAAGGTTGTAATTGTTTCAATTCTTGAATTCTCGGAACATAAATTCGTTTTCCGTTTCGTTTTCGTTTTTTTACAAACTTTCGTGTTTCTGCATATTGAGAGGTATTAATTTTCTTCAGAATTTGAGTAAAAAACTTAATGTCATTTTCCTTTTTAATATCTTCTCTCAATACAAAATAACGTTCGAAACCTTTTTGATACGGCTCTTTTAAAGGAACAAGCGGAATAGCTTTTTGCTCTTTAAAGATTTCTTTTCGACGTTTATATTTATCTCTTACATTTTTTTCTTTTGCTGTTTTTACACTTCTTTTCCTTGCTCTTTTTGTTCGCAAACGAGTAGAAAAGAAAATTGAATCTTCCATAACATGGATTATTTGATTGCAAATAATTGTTTTGAAATAATTAGCGCTAATTATTTCTTCTTCGGAAGTTTTTAGAAGTTATTCTGAATCTAGAATAGAATAATAAAAGAAAAAGCCCGAAGAATCCTCCGGGCTTTTGATATAATAAGTAAATTATTTACGATTTATAAGCACGAAGAATGCTCATTGCAAAATCTGTTGCAATAGCTGAAAACTGATATGTCGTTTCTTTGAACATTTTATTTCTTCGTTATTAAATTGTTATACGTTATGATTTTTATCAGTGCAAATTTAAGTCAATAAAATTCACATTTCCAAATCGTTTGTGAAATTTCACTAAAAATAGGGATAAAAATATTATTGATTTTCAGCATTCATAGTGTCATACAACGAATAAATTTTTAGATTTTGAATTGATTTTTCTCCTGTTATAATACGAGTTTCATTTGGTATTAAATCAAAAAAATTATCATCAAATTGATTGTTTTCGTCCAATAAATAAACATCTTTTGCCAAAACATTTGTCGAAATTTCGAATTGATTATGATTAATCTTTTTAATTTTAATTGTTGGTTTTGTTAAAGCTAAATCTTTCGGTTTTTCGAAGAAATAATTTCTCGAATATTTTTCTCCATTTGATTCAAATTCAATTCGAATAAAAGCTTTAATTGAAGAAGTTCCTTTTAAAATTTCATTAGTTAATTCCGATATTTTAGTAGAAGAATTAGACGAAATCGTTACATCTTTATCATTAGTCCAATGTTGGTTTCCATTAAAATCAATTACAGAAAACTTTGCTTTTCCTTTCAAATCTTTCAATAAATCATTTACGATATAAATTTTGTACACTTTTTCTTCTTTCTCAACTGAAATCAATACTTTTTCGAAACTTCTTTTCACTTGATAATGTAATGCTTTCCAATTTCCTAATTTATCCAAAGACGCCCACGAAGTCACAGGCCAAACGTCATTCAATTGCCAATATAAACTTCCCATATTGTACGGTTTTGCGCGTCGATGTGCCTCAATCGCAATCTGAATTCCGCGCGCTTGCAACAATTGCGAAACGTAGTTATACTGCACAAAATCGGTCGGAACAATATAATCGCGTTGCATATATTCGTTGATTGTTTCCCAACCTTTTGGATGTTTTTGATGCGCTAAAATTGTTGTAGAATTCCTACTCAATGTGTCTTGTTCAGAAAACATAGATATTACGGTTTCTAATGTTGGCATTCCTTGAAAACCATATTCAGAAGCGAATCGTGGAACTTTTTTCTCATACATTTCAAATGGTTCCATTCCCCACCAA
The DNA here is from genome assembly GCF_013488205.1 of Empedobacter falsenii. Lineage (NCBI taxonomy): Bacteria > Pseudomonadati > Bacteroidota > Flavobacteriia > Flavobacteriales > Weeksellaceae > Empedobacter > Empedobacter falsenii. The sequence goes on from NZ_CP040908.1 coordinate 3,158,180, forward strand.
ACGCCCCAATAATGTGAATCTCCTTGTGTTAAACTTTCTTTTTTTCCCCAACCAATCGAAGGTGAAGACGGCCAATAACGGTTCTCTGATTTTGGTAAAATAGAATCCAAAACATTCGGAATAATATGATGAAAAGTCGTTTGATAATCGTTCCAAATACTCAACGAATCTTGTTTCGACCAGCCCATTTGTTTCTGATATCCCCAATTGTGCCACGCCTCATCAATTTCATTATTTCCACACCAAAGCGCGATAGAAGTATGATTTTTTAGTCGATTCACTTGATCAATTGTTTCTTGTTTTACATTGTTAAGAAAATCTTGATCACCAGGATAAAAAGCACAAGCGTACATAAAATCTTGCCAAACCAATAAACCTTTTTCGTCGCATAATTCATAAAAATAATCATCCTCATAAATTCCTCCGCCCCAAATACGAATCATATTCATATTAGCTTCAACCGAACTATTTATCAGCTTTTCGTAATCATTTTTTGAAACTCGTGAAACAAAATTATCTTGCGGAATATAATTTGCACCTTTCATATAGGTCGGAATTCCATTTATTTTAAAATAAAAACTCGATTCAGCTTTATCTTTTTCTTGAACCAATTCTATCGTACGTAAACCAAATTTCAAATGCTTAGAAACCTGTTCATTTCCTTGTTTAATTTTAAACTGATAATCGTACAAATACTGTTCGCCCATTCCATTTGGCCACCATAATTTTGGATTTTGAATTATTTCATCAATCGAAAAATGATTAATTCCTTTGATTAATTTTTGAGTAATTTTTTTCTGATTAAAAATAATTTCTATAGCTGTGCTTTGCTCTGATTGAATGATGAATTTAAAATTCACTTTCGCTTGTTTTTTTTCTAATTTGACAATTTCATGAGACAACTCATTTAGCTTAAAATTACTCCAAGAAATAAGTTCAATTGGTTTATAAACTCCAGCTGTCACCAATCTTGGTCCCCAATCCCAACCATACTGATATTGCGCTTTTCGAGTAAAAACACGCTCGCCTTCTGGTAATTTATATGGAAGTAAATTTGCTAAACGTTTTCCTTCATTTGACGACGATTTGAATTGTATTTCGAGTAGATTATTTTTATCTTTCAAAAAATCTTTGACCGAAACTTCCCAAATTCGAAACATATTATTCGCATCCAGGATCAAATTTCCGTTCAGAAAAACTTTTGCATAGGTATCCAATCCATTAAATTTTAACTGAATATTTTGTGCTTTTCGTTCAGCATCAGTCAAATCAAAAGAAGTTTTGTAGTTCCAATCTTCGTTTTCTACCCATTGCACTTTTACATCATTAACGTCTTTGTAAGGATTTGGAATGATATTATTTAACATCAAATCAGTATGAACAGAGCCAGGAACCTCAGCTTTCAACCATTTTGAATCTCCTTTTTGTTGAAAAGTCCAATTTTCTGAATTCAAATTTCGAGTCGTTTGAGCAGAAAGTTGAATAAATGTAAAAAAAGTAATAACAAAAAATAGTAATCTCCTCATTTTATGCTGATTTTCATAAAGATAAAAATAGCTTAATAATTCATAAAAAAACAAAAGAGATTGTTTTTAATAATCTCTTTTGTTGAATACATAATATAAACTTCGTTAATTATGGGAATAACGAATATGCTAAACTTAGGTTGATCCGGTTATATTTTAATTTTTCAAAGAATAGGGATTCAGAAAAAGATTCTTAAAATCCCTAAACTATTTATAAAAAATAACCTTTTAAAATAATTTGATGTTCTACCCAATAAATGCAAATTTATCTTCGAATATAGAACCTATGATTGGTAAAGGTTTTTTAACACCATTTGCAGCATTGATAATCCCGATTATCATTAAAATTAAAGAAGCAAATCCTAAAATTCCGATAAAAGGAATATTAACTGCATACATAATAATGTTCAAAAGTATTCCCCAAATAAATGAGAAAATTACTAATCCTAAAGCTTGTTTCAAATGAAATTTTAATAAATCATCTGCTTTATCTTTTCCTATAACGAAAGCTATAATCCAGCCAATAATAGTAATGTACGATACGATTGATAATGTTTTGTTATCCATAGTTATAATTTTGTTGGTTATGTTTTGATTTATTTTCTGATACAAATTTGTTCGAAATCAAAATCAAAAAAAAGTTTAGACTTACTACTTTATTACTACAGTCATAAATATCAATGACTACAGATTAACTACAGATTTAAACAACAGTCTAATTGTCAATATTATACATTTTTATAATTCAGGAAATTTTATAGAAGAATTCTTTTATTTCAAACAAAATTTCCCGATTTTTGAAATATGAAAACTCTACCCACCTACCTATATACTATTTTTTTCGTCTTTTATTCTACGATTTTATTTGCTCAGAATAAATACACTGATAGTTTAAAATCAGAATTAAAAAAATCGACTATTTCTGTAAAATCTAAATTTGATTTACTAAATAAATTAGCAGAATTCAGTAGAACTTCCGATCAATATAAGCAAGCTGACTACTATATAAATGAGCAAATAAAACTAAGTAAAAAAGAAAATAATCAGCTCGAATTAGTGAAAGCTTATGTGCAAAGAGGTGTTTCGTACGAAAATCGACAATTGTTTGAGAATGTGCAGAAATCATTGGATACAATTCAAAATATCACCAAAGATTCAAATGAATTTCTCCCAAAAGCTTATCTAAAATATCTATTAGCCTATCATTATATAAATCTTGGAGAATTTGAGAAAAGTCAAAAAATGGTTTTACAATTTATTGCTCAACTCGAAAAAACGCCTGATGAATATATTCTAAAATCTAAAGCAAATTATCTCCTATATGCGGTTCATGCGACTTGGAATGATGCGAAAAATTCTATTCTATATGCTGAAAAATCGTTGAAATTTGCCGAATTATCATCCGACAAAAATCTTCTTGTCCCTGCTTATGCAAATCTTGGTGTGGCACAATCGTTAAAATATATGGAATCTAAAAATTCTAAGGATTTAGATGAGTTAATAAAAACTAGTAAAAAGGCGGTGCAGATTAGTGAACAATATCAAAATCAAGTTACAAACTACAACTATGCTATTGCTTTACTAAATTTAGCTGATTATCAACGTAATTATACCAAATTAACGGTTAATGATAAAAATGAAATCAAGCAAAATAGTTTCAAAATTATAGAATTATGTAAAACGATTCCGAATTCACAAGAAATTTCTGCTGGCGCATTGGGATTATTGAGTGGTTTGGCAAAAGATGAAAATCAGATAGAACTTGCCGAAAAATATTTGCTAGAAGCTAATATTATTTTGCACACACAAAAAATCAAGAATTTTTATGCGCTTGTTGCAAATTCAACTGAATTAGCCAATTTGTATCAACAAAAAGGAGAATTTCAAAAAGCGTTTGAATTTCAGAAAAAAGCAACTGATTATTCAACAGATTTATACAATCAAGATCAAGCAGAAACTTCAAAAAAATTGGAAGCTCAATTTCAATCAGAACGAAAAGAAGAAGAATTAACCAATTTGGAAGCAAAAAACAAAAGTCTGCAAAAAGAAAGAATTTTATACATCTGTCTTGCTTTTATAGGAATTATTGGTGCGTTTTTTATGTTTCGTTCTTATCATTTCAAACTGCGTTATTCAGTTGGTCGAGAAAATCAACTTAATTCAGAAAAACAAGAAGCACATCTAAAATTACAATTGCAAGAAGAAGAACAAGCCCGAATTTTGGCGGAACAAGAGTTATTAACATTACAACAGCAGAAATTGCAAGACGAAGTTTTGGCTAGTCAACTACATTTGGAACATAAAAATCAAGTTTTAAAAAATCTGAAAGATAAGATTGGGAATGAATCTTCTATCAATTTAAAACAAGTTATGCGAGAAGAAAATTTATTAGATAATGATTTTGAAAGTGCTAAATTTAGAATTCAAGAATTACATCCAAACTTTTTCAAAACGCTAAACGAACATTCTAAGCAAAAACTAACACCTCTAGATTTGAAATATTGTTCGTATATCTATCTTGGTTTAGACACCAAACAAATTGCAACTATTCTTAATATTGAACCAAAAAGTGTACGAATGACAAAGTATCGTTTGAAGCAAAAATTTGGTCTAGTAAAAGAAGATGAATTGTATACTTTTTTCCATCAGATAATTGCTTAAAACAATTATTGTTTTATTACTTTTATAAAAAAATGAAAAAAAATTTATTATTTATTCTACTTACAACAATTTCAACTTTTTGTTTTGGTCAAGAATCTGTTAAATATCCAATATTTCCAGGTTGTAATAAATATAAAACAAATGAAGAATTGAGCAAATGCTTTTCTGAAAAATTATGGTATGAATTGAATGACCAAACCCAAGATTCTAGTGAGGATTTTTTCAAAGAAAATAAATCTGTACATGAGTTAACTTTATATTTTACAGTTAAAAAAGATGGAAAAGTAACAAATTATAGCTTTTCAAAAGATAGTGACGCATTGATTTCAACAACTTATCTTAAACGAATTTCGAAAGTTTTTAAATACTACGAACAAAAAGGTAAAAAAATAATTCCAGCTTCTGAGAATAATAAATATAAAGATTTTACAATCACGTTTAAGGTTAAATATAAAGGTTAAAACTTATTTACAGAGAGTTTTTCAAAGAAAAATGATGATATTACTTATTTTTAACTCAGCATTTCTCACTTCAACTCTCGTTAATTTATTAAAATATAATTCATAATATTTTTCAAAATACTTGCAGTCTGCACGGAAAAGATTATTTTTGCCTATTCGACAAATAGAATATGAAAAATATCCGTAATTTCTGTATTATCGCCCATATTGACCATGGTAAAAGTACCTTGGCCGATCGTTTATTGCAAGTAACAAACACGATTTCTGATCGCGAGTTACAAAATCAAACTTTAGACGATATGGATTTGGAACGCGAACGCGGAATCACAATTAAATCACACGCCATCCAAATGGAATATGAAAAAGATGGTGAAAAATATATTTTAAATTTAATTGACACTCCTGGTCACGTGGATTTTTCTTACGAGGTTTCTCGTTCGATTGCCGCTTGTGAAGGAGCTTTGTTAATTGTAGATGCTGCGCAAAGTATACAAGCACAAACTATTTCTAACCTTTATTTGGCTTTAGAAAATGATTTGGAAATCATTCCAGTTTTGAACAAAATCGATTTACCTTCTGCAAATCCGGAAGAAGTAACAGACGATATTGTTGATTTGATTGGTTGTGATCCCGAAGACGTTTTGCGTGTAAGTGGAAAAACAGGTGAAGGTGTGTTAGAATTGTTACACACAATTATCGAAAAAGTTCCTGCGCCAGTTGGTGATCCAGATGCACCGTTACAAGCCTTGATTTTTGACTCTGTTTATAATCCTTTCCGAGGAATTGAAGCTTTTTATAAAGTGGTAAATGGAGAAATCAAAAAAGGAGATCAAGTAAAATTCATGGCAACCAACAAAAAATATGGTGCCGATGAAATTGGAACCTTAAAACTGAATCAAGTTGAAAAGAAAGTCATTAAAACTGGTGATGTAGGTTATATTATTTCTGGAATTAAGGAAGCTTCTGAGGTAAAAGTTGGAGATACAATTACATTAGTAGAGAATCCTGCAAGCGAAGCTATTGATGGTTTTGAGGAAGTAAAACCAATGGTTTTCGCAGGTATTTATCCAGTTGACACAGAAGATTACGAAGATTTGCGTGCTTCTATTGAAAAGTTACGTTTGAATGATGCTTCATTAACTTTTGAGGCTGAATCTTCTGCTGCTTTAGGTTTCGGTTTCCGTTGTGGATTCTTAGGAATGTTACACTTAGAAATTATTCAGGAGCGTTTAGAGCGTGAGTTCAACATGACAGTAATTACGACTGTTCCTAACGTTTCGTATGAAGCTTATTTGGAGAAAGATCCAGAAAAAATGATTCCGGTTCATAATCCATCTGAATTACCAGATCCATCAGGATTAAATCGTGTTGAAGAACCATATATTCGTGCAGCAATCATTACAAAATCTGAATTCGTAGGTCCTGTAATGAGTTTATGTATTGAAAAACGTGGTGAATTACAATCTCAAAATTATTTAACTCAACATAGAGTAGAAATGATTTTCAATATGCCTTTGGCTGAAGTTGTTTTTGATTTTTATGATCGATTAAAATCTATTTCAAAAGGATATGCATCGTTTGATTATGCCCCTTCTGGAATGAAAGCTTCGAAATTGGTAAAAGTTGATATCATGATTAATGGTGAAGTTGTGGATGCTTTATCTGCCTTAATTCACGTTGATAATGCTTACAATATTGGAAAAAAAATGTGTGAGAAATTACGCGAATTAATTCCTCGTCAACAGTTTGATATTCCAATTCAGGCAGCGATTGGTGCAAAAATTATTGCGCGTGAAACAATTAAAGCGTTGCGTAAAGACGTTACGGCGAAATGTTACGGTGGTGATATTTCTCGTAAACGTAAATTATTAGAAAAGCAAAAAGCTGGTAAGAAGAAAATGCGTCAAATTGGACGTGTAGAAGTTCCACAATCTGCTTTCTTAGCTGTTTTGAAATTGAATGATTAAAATTTTTATATAATTATATAAGAGCTACTTTTTTAAGTAGCTCTTTTTTTTGAACTCACTGTAACAAATATCACAGATATTTTAAAACAATTTAATGAACTTTGATAAAAAAGTAATAATGATTTTAATTCAAATAAATTTTGATTTTCCTATTCAAATGATGGGAGAAAATTTAACAAAAAATGCTCGTTCATTAGCAGAAAGTATAAATACTGAAAAAGGATTCATCTCAAAAATATGGATCGAAAATTCAGACACTGCAAGAAGTGGAGGTATTTATATATTTGACACTTTAGAAAATGCTCAAAATTATGCTGAAATGCATAGCGAACGAGTAAAACAAATAGGAGCAACAAATATCAATGTTGAATACTTTTCTATAAATGAAACTCTTTCCTCACTAAATAATGGGATATAAATAATTATCAAAGCCACTCACAATAGAGTGGCTTTTTTTGTAACAATTGGTAAAATATTTGTACTAGTAAACTAAATACCAATCGCATGAAAAACTTACTAAAGCTAGAACAACTTGCTGTATTAATTTTTATGATCGTTTTATATGGTCTACTAAAATTATCATGGATGTGGTTTGCAATTCTTTTTCTTGCTCCCGATATTTTTATGTTAGGTTATCTTTTTGGAAATAAGATTGGCGCAATATCCTATAATTTTATTCATAATTATTTTACGACAATTGCATTAATTCTTATTGGTTATTTTTTACATATTGAATGGTGTTTGATGATTGGATTTATATTTTCCGCTCATATTGCGTTCGATCGTTATCTAGGATTTGGTCTCAAAAAATATGATGGTTTCAAGTCCACTCATTTAGGAGATTTATAACATCACAACCTCATCTGTCGAACCTTTTTCCTTAATTTCTGAAATACTTCGCATCGTAATTTCTGAAATTTGTTCCAACGCTTCTTGTGTAAAAAAAGCTTGATGTGCAGTGACCAAAACATTTGGAAAACTCATCAATCGTTGAATCATATCATCCTGAATAATTTCTGCTGATAAATCTTTGAAAAACAATTTTTCTTCTTGCTCATAAACATCAATTCCCAAATAACCAATTTTATGATTTTTCAAGGCTTCAATCGCTTCATGTGTATTGATTAATCCTCCTCTACTCGTATTAATAATCGTTACACCATCTTTCATCATCGCAATCGTTTCTTGATTAATCATGTAATGATTTTCTGGCGTCAACGGACAATGCAACGAAATAATATCTGAGCTTTTAAACAACTTATCCAGCTCAACATATTCCACGCCATTATTCATCAATTCTTGATCTGGATACAAATCATACGCAATAATCTTACATCCAAAACCTTTCGCAATATTGATAAAAGCTTTTCCTATTTTCCCTGTTCCTACAATTCCAATTGTCTTCTGAAAAAGATTGAAACCAAGCAAACCGTTCAATGCAAAATTTTGTTCACGAACACGATTATAAGCTTTATGCGTTTTTCGGTTCAATGTTAACAACATCGCCATTGTATGCTCTGCCACTGCCTCAGGAGAATATGCAGGAACGCGACAAACTTTAATTCCAAATTCTTTCGCAGCTTCCAAATCGACATTGTTAAAACCAGCACATCTCAAAGCTATAATTTTAACGCCTTTTTTTGCTAAAATTTCAATGACTTGGCGATTCACTTTATCATTCACAAACACACAAACTGCCTGCTCATCTTCAATCGCGTTTACGATATGCGGACCTAAATGTGTTTCATAAAAATTAAGTTCAAAACCGTAATTTTTATTTTCAGCCTCAAAAAAAGTTTTGTCATAAGGCTTAGACGAAAAGAAAGCTATTTTCATTAAATTATTTTTAACTAATTTACGTTTTTAATTAATTGTAAATTAGTTTATACTTAATTATTATAAATTTTTAAATCATTCAAAATTAATTCATCTACTATATTTGATATTTTACTAAAAGCTATAAGCTGATGAATAAAAATTTCTAACTTCGTGAAAATTCAAATTCACACATGAAAAATATACTTTTATCAACGATTACATTAGCTTCTTTTACAGCTTTTGGACAAAATATTTCGAATCAAGCCATTGATCAAGTCACAGAAAATGCCATGAAAACTTTTGATGTTCCTGGGATATCTGTTGCGGTTATCAAAGACGGCACAATTCTGCATTCGAAAGGTTATGGAGTAAAATCGCTTAAAGCGGGAGAAAAAGTTCAGTCCAATACAAATTTTGGAATTGCTTCTAACTCAAAAGCTTTTACAGCAGCAGCTTTGGCGATTTTGGTTGATGAAGGAAAAATAAAGTGGGATGATAAAGTGATTACTCACATTCCTGAATTCAAGATGTACAACGATTATGTAACCAAAGAGTTTACAATTCGTGATTTATTAACGCATCGCAGTGGATTAGGTTTGGGAGCAGGTGATTTGATGGTTTGGCCTGATGGACATAATTTCACGCCAAAAGATATTATTTCAAATATTCAATTTTTAAAACCTGTTTCTGATTTTCGTGTCAAATATGATTACGATAATTTATTATACATCATCGCAGGAGTTGTAATTGAAAGAACTTCGGGACAATCTTGGACAGATTTTGTAACAAAAAGATTGTTGGAACCAATTGGAATGACGAATACTGCGGCGAATTGGCACTTGGTAAAAGATAAGAAAAATGCAATTGATCCGCACGTTCCGATTGATGGAAAATTACAAGTGATTGATCGTTATACGAACACCATTTTTGATGCAGCTGCAGGAATCTATTCGAATGTTGATGATATTGCAAAATGGTTGCAATTCAATTTGGATAAAGGAAAGGTTAATGGGAAACAAATTATTTCTGAAAAGCAAATGAATGAAATGATTACGCCACAAACTTTACAACCAAATCGCACAACTCCGCCTTATAATTCATTATTCAAAGCTTATGGTTTGGGATGGCAGTTGCAGGATATGAACGGAAAATTAGAAGTTTCGCATACTGGAGGATTGGAAGGAATTGTAACACAAACGATGTTTTATCCTCAAGAAAAATTAGGAATTGTGATTTTGACTAACCAACAATCAGGTGCAGCTTTCCGTGCAATTTCAAATACGATCAAAGATTTTTACTTAAAAAATCCTTCTACAGATTGGGTAAAAACCTACGATGAGTTGATGAAGAAAAATGTGGAAGAAGCCGATGTCATTACCGATGAAGTTTGGAAAACAGTTGAAGCAAATCAAAAAAATAAAGCCATCAAATTTGATACAAAAAGCGTAATCGGAACGTATAAAGACAATTGGTTTGGTGATGTTGTGATTTATGAAAAGAAAGGAAAAATAATTTTCGAATCGAAACGTTCACCTCAATTAACTGGTGAAATGTCATTTTACAAAGACAATACGTTTGCGGTAAAATGGTACAATCGTTATTTCCATGCAGACGCTTTTGTTTATGCAGAAATGAAAAATGGAAAAATGACAGGTTTCAAAATGAAAGCGATTTCTCCTTTAACAGATTTCAGTTACGATTTCCAAGATTTAGATTTTACGAGAAAATAAATTTTAATAAATACTAATCAAATGCGAAGTTCGAAATTCGAACTTCGTTTTTTTCTATTAAAAATGAAATTCAAAGGTTACGCATATGGGCTAATTTCGTCTATATCTTATGGATTAATTCCATTATTTATCCTACCTATAAAACAGGCAAATTTTTCGATGGATACTACATTATTCTATCGATTCTTTTTTTCTGCATTGATTGTCGGAACATATTTATTCATCAAAAAACAATCATTCAAAATAGATGTGAAACAGATTCCATTTTTAATCATTTTAGGATTATTGTACGGAATCTCAGCGGATGCTTTATTTTTAGGTTATGATTATTTAACTCCTGGAATTGCCTCCACATTATTATTCGTTTATCCGTTGATTGTTGCCATCATAATGGCTGTTTTCTTCAAAGAAAGAATTACAATTTCAACCATTATAGCCATTGTTTTTGTATTGGCTGGCGTCATTTTACTAAGTTTCAAAGAAGGAAAATTCGAGCTAAATCCAATCGGATTAGGAATTGTATTTATCAGTGCTTTGGGTTACGGATTATATATTGTGACAGTCAACAAATCGAAAGTACGAGATATAAAAGGCTTTACATTAAGCTTTTATTCTTTTCTATTTACAACGATTTATTACGCAATAAAAATGATTATTCACAAAGACTCGTTCATTTTACCATCATTAGAATTAACCTTCAACTTTTTTACATTTGCCTTTGTAACGACAGTTATTTCGAGCATCGCTTTGATTTATGCGATTAAAAATATTGGTTCTACAGCCACTTCTATTCTTGGCGCATCAGAACCTGTGGTTGCCGTTGCTGTAAGTGTTATGATATTTGGTGAAGATTTTTCGTTGAGTTTAGCTTTAGGAATTTTTATGATTATTCTAGGCGTGACTCTGAATGTAATTGGTGATGCATATCAACAAAAAAGATTAAAGTAATTGTAAATCCTATTTTTAACTTTGCATCAATGAAACAGAAATTTAATCCTGAAGGTTGGAATCGTATAGAGCATTTTAATATGTTCTCGAAAATGGATAATCCGTATGTCGGAGTTGTTACGGAGGTTGAATGTTCTAAAGCATACAAATTTGCCAAAGCAAATAAATTGTCTTTTTTCGCAGTCTATTTACATTGCTCGATGTTGGCAGAGAATAAGATTAATGAATTTAAATATCGTATAGAAGATGATGAAATTTTTGTGTACGATCATTTAGATTGCGGAACAACAATTGGTAGAAAAGACGGAACTTTTGGTTTTGCATTGATGAATTTTACCGAAGATTTTGATGCATTTAATGCGCAACTTCAAGAGCAAATACAAAGTGTAGAAAATTCGGTTGGTTTGCACATCAAAAATGAAGAAATTACCATTGGTTTGGTTCGTCATTCTACATTTCCATGGTCGAAATTTACGGGATTAGTGCAACCAAGTAATTTTGGAACAGGAGAATCTATTCCGCGAATTATTTTTGGAAAAGCGTATACGCAAAACGATAAAATGTATATGCCTGTTTCGGTTGAGGCGAATCATGGTTTTGTAGATGGTTTTCATTTGGCGAATTATCTGCAAGAATTTGAAAACGAATTAGGTAAATATTAGAAATAGTAAAAACGAATTTCGAGTTTCGAAATTCGTTTTTTTATTTTACATCATTAGGATGAATAAATGGTTCTGGTTCTGGAATTTCCTCATATTGAATAGGAAAATATTTTTTATCTTCTTCTAAAACAAAATCATCCGTATAATTATAAAAATGCTCCAACTCTCTTAATTGATACTTTCCTTCTTCATCTTTATGAAATCGAAAAGCGTAACCTTTTATTTCACAGCAGAATGTTATTTTTTCTTTATCTAAAGGGATATAATTTAAATTTGAGATATCGATATATTCATCTAATACTTCATTTTTATCTAAAAGAATAGTATAATCTGTATTTTGAATAGTAATTGGTAATGTATAATAATTCCCTATTGAACAGTCTTGTCCAGTCGAAGAAATATATAAATAAAATTTTTCTTTTGCGAAAAAGAGAGAGATTGTTCTAATTGGTATATGATTACTTTTTGTAATATCAATAGCTTGTTCAATAACTTCATTTACATTCTCATCTTTAAAAACTGAATCTGCTTTTATTTCATTCTTCTTTTCCCAACCTTTAGCAGATTGATTGCTCGGTTGCTCGCATTGAACAAAAAGAATGAATAAGAATAAAATATATAAATTCTTCATACAAGTGTTTTAATTAAAGATAATCAATTCACTGCAACTTTTTTATTTAGTTTTTTTGACCAAGAAAAAATATAAATCGTTCCGATAATTGAAGGTACAATCCAAAAATAAATATTATCTCCAAATCCAGCGCCTGCAACCAAAAACGCTGTTACTGAAGCGATATAAGCGCCAACCATTTTCCCAACATGATTCATTGTCCATATTTTATAATTCTCTGGATTCTTGTAAAAAATAAAATCTCGATAAGACATAAATCCTCCTAAAAACCCAAAAATTAAATACAACAATCCAATTGCATTGCTTGTGAAAAGTGGAAGTAATCCAAAAACAATCATCACAATAGATGTGATAAACATTGCTCCAGAAATGATTTTATCCAAATTATTCGAGTAATTTTTGCGTTTATAATTCAGAATTCTATTTCCGATCAAAATCATATAAATCGTGAAAATACCAATCATTAAAAGAAAAGAATTGTGGTGATTTGGGAAAGCACAAATGATTAGCGAAAGAATAGAACTGACTAACATACCAATCGAAAATATTTTCCCCACTTTTTTGTGCGTCGAGTTTCCTTTTTTTATGATCATAACAGCAGTTCCAGCAACCAAACCAATTCCTCCGAAAAATGCGTGAATGTAAATAATGATTTTGACTAAATTTTCCATAATGTGTTTATTTATTATGGAATAAAATTAAGTGAAGTCGTTTTTAATTTTAAAAATTATTGACCGAATTGTCGAATTTCGTGGATGAATTGTATTACTCTTTTGTTTTCACTGTTTCGATAGCATCATTCATCAAATCGAACTCGTAACCTTTGTAGGCTAAATATGCTTTTACTTTGTTTATTTTCTTGAAAGATTCTCGCTCAGAAGCTAATAAATTGAACTTTTTCTGTGTTAAATGCAATAAATTATTCCAATATTTATCCAAATCAATTTCTTCCTTAAATGCTTTTTCAATTAATTTTTGATCAATTTGACGCATTTTTAATTCTTGACGAAGACGATTTCTTCCCCACATTTTTTGATTGACTTTTCCTCGAACAAAGCTATGTACAAATCGTTCTTCATTCAGAAATCCGTAATGAATTAACTTAAAAAGAATCTCATCTTTCGCTTCTGGAATCAAATCAAAATCACGTAGTTTTTTCTCTACTTCCCAATGACAACGATCTTGATAAAGACAATATTTTGCCATTTTATCTTTGATTTCATCAATCGTATAAATCTTTTTTTGGTTGTCTTTAGAGAAATTCATGTAACAAAGTTAAGATTTTAATGAGAGAATTAGAAAATGTAAGATGATCAACATCTTTTATCGCTAACCATAACAAAATATTTATATGAAACAATAAGTGGTTTAATAATTTATATATTTGCTGATAACTATTATATCTAAACTATTGAAAACTTCAAGAATATCAATCCTTGATGGATTACGCGTATTTGCAATTCTTATTGTAATTATATCTCATTATTTACATAAATACGATTTACATGGAAATCAATTTCTAGAATTTGTACAAAATTATGGTTATTTTGGAGTTCCATTTTTCTTTGTAATATCAGGATTTGTTATTTTATACTCTCTTGAAACAACAAATAGTTACAAAGATTTTTTGAAAAAAAGATATATTAGATTAGCTCCAGGAATGTTAATTTGTTCTATTATTACATTCAGTTTTTTTAAATTTATATACACTGGAGATGGTTATACTAATTCCAAATCTTTCGCAAATTTATTGATTGCAAATACCTTTATAGACCCACACGTATTTAATTTACCATCTGGAACTCTTAAATATTACTATATAGATGGATCTTATTGGAGTCTCTGGGTTGAAGTTTGTTTTTATTTATTAATAGGTTTTTTATATTTCAAAAATCGAGAAAATTATATCCAAAACTTTGTACTTATTTGTGCCATTGGCTTTCCTATCTATTTTACTTTAAGTAGTAGTTTTGCTCATAAATTTTTAGAACCATATCTAAGTACGCCAACCTTAGATTACTTAAAATTAATAAGTAGATGTTTGGTATTATTTAGAGAAAGTTTTTGGTTTATGATAGGTATGTTTTTATATAAATTATATCATGATAAAACTGATAAAAAATACATTCTATATATTATTATTTGTGGTGTTATATTAGTTTTACAAGAGAAGTTAGACATTGGTTTTTCATTTTTAACAATTTTTACTCTTGCTATTTATTTAACCTTTATATACCAACCAAAATGTCTTAATTTCTTAACAAATCCAATTATCACAAAAATCGGAGTTAGTTCCTATTCAATATACCTTATTCACAGCTATTTAGGTTCTGGTATTATCGAAATGTACAATCATCACATAGGTAGAGAATCGTATGTTATTTACTTTGTTATGATTATTTCAGTAATACTATTTGGACTTTTTAGTTATAAATATTTAGAAAGACCAATTTCAAATTTTATCAAAAAGATCTTATTTAAATAAAAAAACTGAATCATTTCTGATTCAGTTTTTTTATTATTTATTAACCTATTTTTATTAAGCTTTTTGTAATTCCGCTATATATTCTGTTGGATTCTCAGCATTGAAAACTGCCGAACCTGCAACTAAAGCGTCTGCACCAGCTTCTACCAATTTTGATGCATTTTGTACACCAACTCCTCCATCAATTTCGATGATCACATTTGCATTAGCTTCTGTAATCATTTTTTTCAATTTTGATACTTTGTTGTATGTATTCTCAATGAATTTTTGACCTCCAAAACCTGGATTAACACTCATAATTAACACTAAGTCTAGATCGTTAATCACATCTTCTAAAACAGATACTGATGTATGCGGATTAAGCGCCACTCCTGCTTTCATTCCTTCTGCTTTTATGGCCTGAATTGTACGATGTAAATGTGTACACGCTTCGTAATGAACAGTCAAAATATCTGCGCCAACTTGTTTGAAAATTGAAATATAACGATCTGGATCAACAATCATTAAATGTACATCCAAAACTTTGTCTGTTAACGAATTTATTTTCTCAATAATTGGCATTCCGTAAGAGATATTTGGAACAAAAACGCCGTCCATTACATCTAAATGAAACCATTCGGCTTGAGAATTATTAACCATTTCGATGTCTTTTGCTAAATTCCCGAAATCGGCTGCTAAAATTGATGGTGCTACTATTGGCATAATCTTATTTGTTGTTTGTTTGTATTTTGTGGTGCAAAGGTAATGAAATAAAAAAATCGTTGAAAACTCAACGATTTATATTTTTTAGAAATTATAACCAACTCGAAAGCCTAAATCTAAGGCAACTCCTGTATTTGTACTCTTTACTTCTGATGTTGTATAATTATCAAAATCATAGTTTGTATATGTTTCTTGATAAAGAGAAAGTCCTAATCCTGTATAAAACTCGTAAAAAAAGTTTTGAGCAAAAGAACGTTTAAATCCATAATTGAATGTAATAGAACCTTGCGGATTAACACCTAAATTATCACTATTAGACGTTGTTAACCAATCTGGCGTATAAGTTCCTTTTAAAGCAATATAATTCCCAGAATTATTTTTGGTGTTTTTTCCTTTACCAATTCTTCGGTCAAAATTATAATAATAACGTCCTTCTAAAGCTATATTTGTTGTCAAAATATACTCAAAATCACTCCCATAAAAATCGCTATAGCTGTATCTGAAACCTCCTAAATAATCTAAAGATCCAACAGCCGTAAAATTTTCGGATAAAGCTTTTTCATATTGAATTCCGATTCCAATAAAACTAACGTTTGCATTAAACAAATCTGTTGCTTTTTCTTGAGCAAATAGTGAAGATGATAATAAGAGAGTAAATAACAGTTTTTTCATTTTCAGTGTTAATTAATTCAATACGAATATAACAGAAAAAATGATTCAGCAAAATTATTTTTAATCCAAGAAAACTCTATTGTCAATAAAGTTATAAGGTTCTTCGTCTTTCAATTCTTCGTTGATGATAAAATGAATCGAATCTTTTGACATAAAAATATAAGTATAAATATCTGCCATCTCATCAGAATCTCTAAACTCGTAATATTCATCACCAATCGTACACCAAACGCCTTCGTCTTCAGAAAAAGTTACACGATCATCACTATAAATCGTTTTAAAGTTAACCGTCATTGTGCCGTCAGCTTTTCTATTGACCATCCAACTATTTGTTTCTCCTTTAAAAAATTTCCCATGATCAGTTCCAGACCAAATTCCAACAAATCGTTCATCTACATCCATAGATTTTATATATTCTTTCATTTGGTTTTGATCAGCTTTGTTCATCATGATTTTCTATATTAAAATTAGCTTAAAAGTAGCCAATCTATACTTCTTCTCATCTCAAAAAGACTTAATTTGCAGCTTGGGATAAAAACAACAAATTTATGGAAAATAATATGCTTAATCAACATCCAGCAGATATTGCCGAACAATTAACTGCACTGAACGTAAAGGAAAGAAATATCGCTTTTTATTCGCTTTCGAATGATGATAAAGTTGAAGTATTCTCCTATTTTGAACCCGATATTCAGTACGAAATTGTAAAAAGTTTGACGGACGAAGATTTAGCCGAGGTTTTGAACAATCTTGATCCTGATGACCGAACAGAACTTTTTGAAAATTTCCCAGATCAATTAATCAAACATTCCATTAATCTTTTAAATCCTGAAGAACGTGCTACAGCACTGAATTTGATTGGATACAAAGAAGATTCGATTGCACGTTTAATGACACCAAATTATATTCAGGTAAAAGAACATTATACAGTAAAACAAGTTTTGGCTCACATCAAAAAGTATGGAAAAAAAGCGGAAACGTTGACGTATATTTTTATTGTTGATGGAAAAAATAGATTGATTGATGATTTAAAAATTGGCGAAATTCTTTTGGCTGATGAAGATACGAAAGTAGAAGATTTGATCGATCATAATTTTGTTTCAATCAAGACGACGACTCCTTTAGAAGATGCGTTAGAAGTTTTTGATAAATACGATCGTTCTGCTATGCCAATTGTGACAGAAAATGATGTTTTGGTCGGAATTGTAACCTTCGACGACATCTTGGATCGAATGAAAATGCGTGATACAGAAGATATTCAGAAATTCGGAGGAATGGAAGAATTGGATGTTTCGTATACTAAAACACCTATTGCGGAATTAATCAAAAAGCGCGCAGGTTGGCTGGTTATCTTATTTATTGGCGAAATGTTTACGGCTTCTGCAATGAGTTATTATGACCAGGAAATCGAAAAAGCGGTTGTGTTGGCTTTATTTGTTCCATTGATTATTTCGAGTGGCGGAAATTCTGGTTCTCAAGCGGCTTCACTGATTATTCGTGCGATGGCTTTGGGCGAATTAAAGCTAAAAGATTGGTGGTATGTAATGAAAAAAGAATTTGCTTCGGGATTAATCTTAGGTGCAATTCTAGGATTTGTGGGTTTTATCCGAATCTTAATTTGGCAAAAAACTGGAATTTATAGTTATGGAGAGTATTGGTTGTATATAGCTTTAACAGTCGCTTTATCTTTAATTGTTATTGTTTTATGGGGAACACTTTCAGGATCTTTAGTTCCATTTATTTTGAGAAAAATTGGATTTGATCCCGCAACAGCATCCTCGCCTTTCGTTGCTACTTTGGTTGACGTTTCAGGATTGATTATCTACTTTACAATTGCTGCAATTTTACTAAGCGGGAAATTATTATAATGAAAAACTCCAACTAAATTTAGGTGGAGTTTTTTATTTTTATCGTCCGATATATGTTTTCAAAATCTTAGATCTTGAAGTATGTTTTAAACGGCGAATTGCTTTTTCTTTAATTTGACGAACACGTTCTCTTGTTAAATCAAACGTTTCTCCAATTTCTTCTAACGTCATTGGGTGTTGTCCGTTTAATCCGAAGTATAAACGAATTAAATCAGCTTCACGAGGCGTTAATGTTTGTAATGCACGTTCAATCTCTACACGTAAAGATTCTATCATCAACTGTACATCTGGAGATGGAGATTCACCAATGTTTAATACATCGTATAAGTTAGAATCTTCTCCTTCTACTAATGGTGCATCCATTGAGACGTGGCGACCAGAGTTTTTCATCGACTCTTTTACATCCCCTTCAGACATATCCAAAACTTCAGAAATTTCTTCTGCAGATGGGGCACGCTCATGTTCTTGTTCTAATAAAGCATAGGCTTTATTAATTTTATTGATCGATCCAATTTTATTTAATGGTAAACGTACAATACGAGATTGTTCTGCTAATGCTTGTAAGATAGATTGACGAATCCACCAAACTGCATACGAGATAAATTTGAAACCACGCGTTTCGTCAAAACGTTGCGCTGCTTTAATCAAACCTAAATTTCCTTCATTAATTAAATCTGGTAAACTTAAACCTTGATTTTGATATTGTTTCGCAACAGATACCACGAAACGTAAGTTTGCTTTTGTTAATTTTTCTAAGGCAACACGATCTCCTGCTTTGATACGTTGTGCTAACTCTACTTCCTCCTCCGCTGTAATCAAATCTACTTTACCAATCTCTTGTAAGTATTTATCCAACGACGCAGTTTCACGATTTGTTACCTGCTTTGTAATTTTAAGCTGTCTCATTTAACTAAAACCCTCCTATTATTAATGATTATTATCGATTTCTTTTGGCATTTTATCAACACCACTATATATGTATACGCAGATAACTGAAAAAGGTTACATAATATTGTAAAATATTTCAGAATTAATATCTTAAAACTTCGTAAATCATTTGTGCAGAGAGTTTCGCTGTCGAGTTATCAACATCAAAAAGCGAATTATATTCAACCAAATCAAAGATTTTCACTTTGTTTGAGTTTATCAAAACCTTCAAAATATATTTAACCTGAAAAGGAGTCAAACCATTAATTGTCGTTGCACTTACACCTGGCGCATAAGCTGCATCAAAAACATCCATATCCAACGAAACATAAAGC
This sequence comes from Empedobacter falsenii, assembly GCF_013488205.1. NCBI lineage: Bacteria > Pseudomonadati > Bacteroidota > Flavobacteriia > Flavobacteriales > Weeksellaceae > Empedobacter > Empedobacter falsenii. Next base: position 3,177,573 of record NZ_CP040908.1, read on the forward strand.
GCATCAAATTGTTGAACAATCGTTTTCAAATCGTCTAACACTTTATTCAAATTGAAATGAACTTCATCTGCTAAAATATAATTAGCGCCTAAATTTTCTGCACGTTGAAATAAAGCTTTCGTATTTCCTAATTCTTGAATACCGATTGGAATATAATTGAAAGCTATTTCATTTTCTTCGCAGTACTTAGCCATTTCGTAAAAAGGCGTTCCAGAAGTTGATTGTGGATTTGGCGTTCTCAAATCAAAATGTGCATCAAGATTGATAATTCCAATATTTTTGTATGATTTCGCTAAAGCCAAAAAATCTCCTAAAGCTGTTTCATGTCCACCTCCAATTACAATCGGAAAATGATTTTGTTGAATGATTTTATCAACTTGATTGATTTGTTCATCTCTCGCAGATTCTAGATTCTTATCATCACAGTGAAAATTTCCAGCATCGAAAATAAAATCAGTTTCAGAAAAATGTAAAGGCAAATTCGCTAAACTTTTACGAATCAAATCTGGCGAATTTTTCGCTCCAATTCGCCCTTTATTTCGTTCAACACCTTCTTCCGAACAAAATCCTAAAAGTACTTTTGGTTGAATGGATGATAATTCAAATTTATCATAATCAGAAATTACTTGATGAATTCTTAAACCTAATTCTCCATCTTCAGAATCAATTCTTCCTGTCCAATTTTCTTGATTAAATGGTGTTTTTTGCATGATTAATAAAATTTAGGTAACGACAAATTATATTTTACAGTTACAATACGGATCGCCGCGATAATAGCGCCCGAAACGATGAAATTGATATTACGATCTAATCCAAAATTATCAAAAATTAAATACATCACACCTCCTGCGATACATGCCATTGCATAAATTTCTTTCACAAAAACCGTAGGCGTTCTATTCATCAAAACATCACGTAACATACCACCCATTACAGCGGTCATCATCCCCATCATCACAGAAATAAAATTGTTTGCTCCCAAAGAATGTGCTTTCTCTAAACCTACTATTGTAAATAACGCAATTCCCAATGTATCGAAAAGCATTAATGTTACTCTTAATCGTGAAAAATATTTAAAAAATAATCCTGCCAATAAAATTCCAGCAAAAACTGCGTAAATGACATTCATATCATTTATCCAAACTAACGGATAACTGTTAAGGAATAAATCGCGTAAAGTTCCGCCACCAACAGCTGTTATAAAAGCAAAGCAAGCAATTCCGAACCAATCGTGTTTTTGCCTTTCATCTCCAGCTAAAGCACCAGAAATTGCGAACACAACCGTTCCGAATAATTCAAAAATGTATTGAATTTCCATCTATAAAAAATTAGTTCGCTAAGATACGAATCTATAAATTAATGACTTTTGAATTTCGGTAATGATAAGTTGTATTTGATTGCAGCCAAACGAATTGCGACAATCACACCACCCGAAACAAAGAAATTAATGTTACGATCAAGTCCCAATTTCCATAAAATCATATAAATAACTGCACCACAAAGACATGCAAACGCGTAAATTTCTTTCTTGAAAATAATAGGAACTTCATTCAACATCATATCTCGAATAATGGATCCAAAAACCGCAGTAAACATTCCCATTACAGGTGCAATTACGGGATGAATTCCAAGATTTAGAGCTTTTTCTAAACCAACAATCGTAAATAAAGCAATTCCTAACGTATCAAAAAGCATAAATGTTTTACGAAGTTTCAACAGAGGCTCATAGAAAATTGCCGCTAAAATAACACCAATCCCTACTGCATAAATAAGATTAACATCCTTTATCCACATAATTTCAACGGAAAGTAAAATATCACGAATTGTACCACCTCCAATTGAAGTTAGGAAAGCAATAAAGGTTACACCAAACCAATCGTTACCAGATTTTTCATCTGCTGCTAAAGCGCCCGAAATTCCAAAAAAAAGTGTACCAAATAATTCGAAAAAATATTGAATCTCCATTTCTATTGTATTAAATCATATTGTGTTGTGCTCTGTCAAAAATAAACACTTTTCTTTTTTAACGATGTTTAAATATACAATCGAAAATAAAAAAAGACCAACACATTTGTTAGTCTTTTTGTTAATATTAATAATAATTTGTTTTTTCTAATTGCTTTTCATCAATCGGATCTTCATCCAAATAGCGTTCTAAACTATCATCCAACTCTTTCATCCAAGGTGTGTGATGTTTTTCTGCTTTCGTTTCGTCCATAACTGAGGTATAGGTTTTATCTCGATAAGTTAAAATATTTTCTTCTTTATCTTTTAACCAAGATTTGAACATATTAGCAACTTTATCCAAATCGAACATAGGATAATCAGTTAAATGAATTAAATCCTTCAAATAATCAGTTTGAAAATCAACATGATCATCAGCAGAAATCGATTGTTTTTCATAATCAACCCATTTCTGAATATCTTTTTGAATTTCTTCTTTTGAAGGTAAATTAATTCGTCCCAAAATATAATCACGTGCAAACCATGCTTGCGCATCAAACATATTAAATGTGTAATATTGATCCTGCATTCCCAAAAATAACAATTGAGCATTAACATCTGATATTACACCTTTATACATTCCTTCTGGATACAAACAGTTTTTTGTTTTTAGACGCAAATTATCTGGTAAAAACGGAAATTTGTGTTGATAACCTGTACACATAATCACTGCATCAAACTCTTTTGATGTTCCGTCTTTGAAAAATGCTTTCTTATCCTCAAAATGAGTGACCAAAGGCAATTCTTCTATTCCTTTTGGCCATTTACAATCGATTGGATTTGTACGATAAGAAATTGTGACCGATTTAGTTCCGTGTTTATAGCATTGTACCGCAATATCTTCTGCCGAATAACTACTACCAATCAATAAAATTTCTTTGCCTCTAAATGGATCCGCTCCACGGAAATCATGCGCATGCATTACATTTCCTGTATAATTCTCAATCCCTTTAAAATAAGGCATATTTGGTGTAGAAAAATGTCATGTTCCGACAATTAAATAATCGAAATACTCTTCGAAAGTTTCATTTTTCTTTAAATCATCAAAAACAACGCGAAACTGTTTTTTATCCTCTACATAATCTACCCACCTTGCAACGGTATTAAACTGAATGTACTTTCGCGCATTACTTTGTTTAATTCTCCCTTCTATATAATCGAATAATACTTCTCTAGGTGGATAAGAAGATATTGTTTGACCAAAGTGTTCAGAAAATGTATAATCTGCAAATTCTAAACATTCTTTTGGTCCATTCGACCATAAATATTTATACATACTGCCATGCAATGGCTCTCCGTATTTACCTACTCCTGTACGCCATGTGTAGTTCCACATTCCTCCCCAGTTGTCTTGCTTCTCAAAACATTTAATTTCTGGAATTTTGTTACCTTTTTTTTCTTCTGACTCAAATGCTCTTAACATTGCCAAACCACTTGGTCCAGCCCCGATAATGCCTACTTTTAAACTCATGAATTGTTTTTAATTAAACTTATATGAACTACTCAACTATCTCTCGATAGTAATTGATTTTTATGTCTGAAACGACCTGATATAGAAACTAACTTCTATAAAAACTGTGTAAAACAGAATAGAATGAGTAATCTAATGATTACAACATATAAAGAGATAGAAAACCTCTTGCTGAATAAATAAAATTTTATTCAAAATTAAATTATTCTTCAATGTACTAAAATTATAGCAGATGGACAAATATTAATAAAACATAATGATAAGCGTAATTATTATGGCGTTCCCTTCGGTCGGGCTATCCGTTCCAATCTTTTGTAGAAGAAGATTAGAAGTGATTATAGAAAATACAATTCTTACAAAAGGATTTCCACTACTATCCCTAACGCGGGTTTTTAAGTTCTGAGTTTTGAGTAATAAGTTATAAGACATAAGATTTAAGACTGCCAATAAAAATCTAAGCAAACTAGGAGTGTTATCGAGTTCTGAGTTAATTTTAAAAAGGAAGCTTCCTTTTTATCAAGAAGAAGCTCCTCGTTGAATAATTAGAAGCCTCTTGTTTTATAGAACATAGTCTGGAGATGCGTAAAGCTTAAAACGTTCAGCCTAAAGCGCGACGTATACCCACAAAAAAAGCCTCAAGTTGTTTACTTGAGGCTTTTAATAAAAACTGGCGACGACCTACTCTCCCGTAAATAACAGTACCATCGGCGCAGGCAGGCTTAACTTCTCTGTTCGGAATGGGAAGAGGTGAGCCCTGCAGCTATAGTCACCCTAATATTTTTGTATAGGTCTTAGTTCCTATTATATCTTGACATTATTACTATACAATCTGGTATTACTTTCTTAATCCAAATAAGATTAACTAACCTTCTCTATGACGATTAAATCAATCTTAGTATTTAATCTTTTTTATTTTTGATATTACTATCATTAGCTTTGATTCGTTCTACTTTTTAAGAAAAAGTCTATGGGTAATTAGTACTACTCGACTATGACATCACTGCCTTTACATCTATAGCCTATCAACGTTGTAGTCTACAACGACCCTTTAAAGAAGTCTAATCTTGCGGCGAGTTTCGCACTTATATGCTTTCAGTGCTTATCTCTTCCAAACGTAGCTACTCAGCGGTGCACCTGGCGGCACAACTGATACACCAGAGGTTTGTTCAACACGGTCCTCTCGTACTAGAGTCAACTCCGCTCAAACTTCTAACGATCACAACAGATAGAGACCGAACTGTCTCACGACGTTCTGAACCCAGCTCGCGTGCCACTTTAATGGGCGAACAGCCCAACCCTTGGGACCTTCTCCAGCCCCAGGATGTGACGAGCCGACATCGAGGTGCCGAACCTCCCCGTCGATGTGAGCTCTTGGGGGAGACTAGCCTGTTATCCCCGGAGTACCTTTTATCCTTTGAGCGATGGCCCTTCCATACGGAACCACCGGATCACTATGTCCTGCTTTCGCACCTGATCGACTTGTTGGTCTCACAGTCAAGCACCCTTATGCCATTACACTCTACGCACGGTTACCAAGCGTGCTGAGGGTACCTTTGAAAGCCTCCGTTACTCTTTTGGAGGCGACCACCCCAGTCAAACTACCCACCATGCACTGTCCTTCTATAAAGAAGTTAGGCTCCAAGTAAATAAAGGGTGGTATTTCAACAATGACTCCACAATACCTAGCGATACTGCTTCATAGTCTCCCACCTATCCTACACATTATTTACCCGAAGTCAATACAAAGCTATAGTAAAGGTTCACAGGGTCTTTTCGTCCCGTTGCGATTAACCGGCATCTTCACCGATACTACAATTTCACCGAGATCATGGTTGAGACAGTGCCCAGATCGTTACACCATTCGTGCAGGTCGGAACTTACCCGACAAGGAATTTCGCTACCTTAGGACCGTTATAGTTACGGCCGCCGTTTACTGGGGCTTCAGTCAAAACCTTCGAATTACTTCTAAGCTCCTTCCTTAACCTTCCAGCACCGGGCAGGTGTCAGACCCTATACGTCATATTTCTATTTTGCAGAGTCCTGTGTTTTTGATAAACAGTCGCCTGGGCCTTTTTACTGAGGCTGACATTGCTGTCAGCGACCTTTCTCCCGAAGTTACAGGTCTATTTTGCCTAATTCCTTAACCATGAATCGCTCGAGCGCCTTAGGATACTCTCCTCGACCACCTGTGTCGGTTTACGGTACGGGCTGCACATCTCGCTATTTCTTGGAACAATTTTCAGAGGATTATCACTCTAACCGAAGTCTTCGTGTACTATCCCTACTTTACGTAGGTTCAACGTACTATTCCGTCAGTACGCACCTCCTACAATCATTCGTCACTTTTATTGAGTGCAGGTACGGGAATATTAACCCGTTTGCCATCCACTACCCCGTTAGGGTTCGTGTTAGGTCCCGACTAACCCTCAGCTGATTAGCATAGCTGAGGAAGCCTTAGTCTTACGGCGAATAAGTTTCTCACTTATTTTATCGTTACTCATGCCTACATTTTCTTTTCTAAAAGCTCCACCATCCATTACCAGATGACTTCTGCGCCGTTAGAATGCTCCCCTACCAGTAGTACTTTTGTACTAATCCATAGCTTCGGTAATATGCTTATGCCCGATTATTATCCATGCCGGATCGCTCGACTAGTGAGCTGTTACGCACTCGTTAAATGAATAGCTGCTTCCAAGCTAACATCCTAGCTGTCTATGCAATCCAACCGCGTTTTTTCAACTTAGCATATATTTGGGGACCTTAGCTGATGGTCTGGGTTCTTTCCCTCTCGGACATGGACCTTAGCACCCATGCCCTCACTGCCTAGAAACATATATTAGCATTCGGAGTTTGTCAGGAATTGGTAGGCGGTGAAGCCCCCGCATCCAATCAGTAGCTCTACCTCTAATATACTTAACTAAACGCTGCACCTAAATGCATTTCGGGGAGTACGAGCTATTTCCCAGTTTGATTGGCCTTTCACCCCTACCCACAGGTCATCCGAAGACTTTTCAACGTCAACCGGTTCGGTCCTCCACTTTGTGTTACCAAAGCTTCAACCTGCCCATGGGTAGATCACAAGGTTTCGCGTCTAATACTACTGACTATAGCGCCCTATTCAGACTCGCTTTCGCTACGGCTCCGCACCTGAAGTGCTTAACCTTGCCAGCAACATTAACTCGTAGGCTCATTATGCAAAAGGCACGCCGTCACTCCGAAGAGCTCCGACCGCTTGTAGGCGTACGGTTTCAGGTTCTATTTCAACTTTCTATTCGAAATGCTTTTCACCTTTCCTTCACAGTACTAGTTCACTATCGGTCTTTGAGGAGTATTTAGCCTTGGAAGATGGTCCTCCCATATTCGGACAGAATTTCTCGTGTTCCGCCTTACTCGTTATCAACTTAATAAAAATTTCATTTACGGGACTATCACCCTCTACGGTTAACCTTTCCAGGTTATTCTATTATCATTATAAAGTCTTTAGGGCTAATCCGCGTTCGCTCGCCACTACTTACGGAATCTCAATTGATTTCTTTTCCTATTGGTACTTAGATGTTTCAGTTCCCAACGTTCGCTCTCACTTACGTGAGTGACATGTCTTCAACATGCCGGGTTGTCCCATTCGGAAATCTACGGATTAATGCGTATGTGCCGCTCCCCGTAGCTTATCGCAGCTTATCACGTCCTTCATCGCCTCTCAAAGCCTAGGCATCCGCCGTACGCCCTTTGTAACTTTTTTCTCGATTTAACCGTCATATTATTGAGCGGTTATGTTAATCTTACTCGTTTTCTTGATTAATTGTATACCTTATATAAACTTTGATTTATCTCTAAATCTGTTTTGATTGTATGTTTTTTTTCAATAATGTCAATGAACTCTTCTGCTTTAAACGAATTTCGAAGTTCGAACTTCGTTTATCGCTTCGTGGAGAATATCGGAGTCGAACCGATGACCTCTTGCGTGCAAGGCAAGCGCTCTAGCCAGCTGAGCTAATCCCCCTCTTTACTATATTAGTAGTCTCAGGCAGACTCGAACTGCCGACCTCTACATTATCAGTGTAGCGCTCTAACCAGCTGAGCTATGAGACTCTTTAATACTCTTAAAGAGTGGTCTATATTTATAAATATTACAGAATAAAAAGCCGAATCAAAATCAATCTTCTACTAATAGAAGAAAATTCGTCGTTCTCTAAATATGAGATGTTCCAGCCGCACCTTCCGGTACGGCTACCTTGTTACGACTTAGCCCTAGTTACCAGTTTTACCCTAGGCAGCTCCTTTTACGGTCACCGACTTCAGGTACCCCCAGCTTCCATGGCTTGACGGGCGGTGTGTACAAGGCCCGGGAACGTATTCACCGCATCATGGCTGATATGCGATTACTAGCGATTCCAGCTTCATAGAGTCGAGTTGCAGACTCCAATCCGAACTGAGATAAGTTTTTGAGATTCGCATCTTGTTGCCAAGTAGCTGCCCTCTGTACTTACCATTGTAGCACGTGTGTAGCCCAAGACGTAAGGGCCGTGATGACTTGACGTCGTCCCCACCTTCCTCGCGGTTTGCACCGGCAGTCTCATTAGAGTCCCCGTCTTTAAACGCTGGCAACTAATGATAGGGGTTGCGCTCGTTGCAGGACTTAACCTAACACCTCACGGCACGAGCTGACGACAGCCATGCAGCACCTTGCATTCTGTCCGAAGAAAAATCTATTTCTAGATCTGTCAAATTGCATTTAAGCCTTGGTAAGGTTCCTCGCGTATCATCGAATTAAACCACATGCTCCACCGCTTGTGCGGGCCCCCGTCAATTCCTTTGAGTTTCATTCTTGCGAACGTACTCCCCAGGTGGGATACTTATAACTTTCGCTTAGCCACTGAATCCGAAAATCCAACAGCAAGTATCCATCGTTTACGGCGTGGACTACCAGGGTATCTAATCCTGTTCGCTCCCCACGCTTTCGTCCATCAGCGTCAGTTTATGTTTAGTCACCTGCCTTCGCAATTGGTGTTCTGCGTAATATCTAAGCATTTCACCGCTACACTACACATTCCAGCAACTTCAACATCACTCAAGACTAACAGTATCAATGGCAGTTTCATAGTTAAGCTATGAGATTTCACCACTGACTGATTAATCCGCCTACGGACCCTTTAAACCCAATAAATCCGGATAACGCTTGCACCCTCCGTATTACCGCGGCTGCTGGCACGGAGTTAGCCGGTGCTTATTCTTCTGGTACCTTCAGCTACTTACACGTAAGTAGGTTTATCCCCAGATAAAAGTAGTTTACAACCCATAAGGCCGTCATCCTACACGCGGGATGGCTGGATCAGGCTTCCACCCATTGTCCAATATTCCTCACTGCTGCCTCCCGTAGGAGTCTGGTCCGTGTCTCAGTACCAGTGTGGGGGTTCACCCTCTCAGGCCCCCTAAAGATCATCGTCTTGGTGAGCCGTTACCTCACCAACTAACTAATCTTACGCATGCCTATCCTACTGCGATAAATCTTTCAAAATCTAATGATGCCATTAAATCTGTTATAAAGTATTAATCCTCCTTTCGAAGGGCTATCCTTTTCAGTAGGGCAAGTTGCATACGCGTTACGCACCCGTGCGCCGGTCTCTAGCTCCAGAAAGAACTATACCCCTCGGCTTGCATGTGTTAAGCCTCCCGCTAGCGTTCATCCTGAGCCAGGATCAAACTCTCCATTGTAATTTTTCTTTTGGTATTGCTACCTATGTTTTTACAACTTCGAATTTCCTATAGCTCCATTATTAAAGGATTGACTTCGTTTTATTCGGCTATTTTTTCTTCTGTATATTTTATAATTTCAAATGAACTTCTCATTTAGCAAATCCTCTCGGTATTTGCGGTTGCAAAGGTAATACTTATTTTTTTAACTAACAAAATTTTATTTTAAAAAATTTAAAGTTTTTATTTCAATAAGTCAATTTACTTCGCAGCAAAATCACTCTCGTTATTTGCGGTCGCAAAGGTAAAACTTATTTCTAATTCAACAAAATTTATTTTTAAAAATTTTGTCGCTTGTTTTACTTTATGTCAACTACAATACTACTCGTCTTTCGTATTGGGATTGCAAATATACAACCCATTTTTCCGAACTTCCAAACACATTTTACATTTATTTTACTTTATATCCCTAACTAACTGTTATGACGGGAAATATTTTTTGAGAATTTTAGATTTGAGAAACTAGATAGTAGATTTTAGACCCGAAAACATCGTTTTTACTACACAAAATGATTAGATGTTTTGTTTTTATTACTTATAAATAAAAGTAAAATGTCTACTTTGTGGTTAACGACTCGGGAAAAGTTCCGATATTCATTAATAAAGTCGAGCTAAACTTTAGCTATATAATATATGATAGTTCTAATTACAGGTTCCTCAACAGGTTTTTACCTTCTCCCCTTCTGGCAAGAAGGAAGATTAGTTGTTAGTGGTAGTTTTTATTCATCGTTCCAATGTAGCTCAATTCTTTATTTTTTTTGTCTAACTGAAATAAAAATTGGAGTTGTACAACAGTTACCCTTGTTACATGCTGGCGCTTTTATAGAAATCTAATTTGTAAGTTCAGTTTGAAATAAAGTTTATCATTTTCTTTATAAATACTTCCGAAATCGTGTCTTGAACTACTTGCAGTTTCAAATTTTGTATTTGAATAAAGATAATCCTCAAATTCGTTTCGGTTGTAAATGTGATAACACAAAACTTCTCCATCTTCTTTTACGACTAAATATCCACCAGTTGCATCAAGTTGTCCAGTCCAGACTTTTGACGGCATCATTCCAAGTGCAATATCTGTTATAAATCGCTTGAATTTATACGTGTAAAAAGGATGATTATTCTCCAAATTAAAGTTTAAAGGATTTGTTTCAGAAACTGAATTTATTAATTCGATAGTTTTTGATAAACTTGAAGTAAAGAATTTTTTAAGTGTTTCCGAAACGATTTTGGGTAATGCAGAATCAACCAGAATTAAATTATTTCCAAAAATAGAACTTTCCGTTTTAATAAAATTTAAAGAACCACCTAACGAATAAATTTCTTCAATTCTATCTTTTATTTTACTTCTTGTATCAATTGAATTTATCAAATTGATTTGTTCTTCAGATAAGTTTATGTTTTCAATTTCGTAAATGAAATTAGTAGTTTTTCCAGCATTTAGTAAAGTAGAAGCTCCACCTAATTGTGATTTTATACTAAATCCTAATTCGGGATTCGTTCCAGTTCTTTGGTCGTGAATAACAATTTTAATATCGCTTTTAACTGAAGATTTAGCTTTAATTGATTGACTTTGATATGAATTAATAAATGTTTCAATTTGAGGAATTGAAAAAGTAGCATTTGTTTTTTCTTTTAACTTTTGTAAAAGTAAACTTGCATTTTCTTGAAAATTAGAGATTGAGATTCTAAATTCCTCTTCTCCATTTTTAATTAAAACAATATCGTTTTCATATGAAAACACGAAAGTTCCATTTGACTCATCTCTTAAAACTTTAATAATTGGAAATATTAATGATTCAATTTTATTTAAATCACTATCTCCAGCAAATAATTGTTTATCAGCAATAATTTTAAGAAGCGCATAAACTTCGCTCCATTCACCCTTATTTCCTGTTATCATTTAGTTTTCAGCATTAGTTTAATAATTTCGTTTGCAGTTGCTTGAATAGCTGGTACGGCAACGGAGTTACCGAACTGCTTGTAAGCAGATGCGTCAGCAACTGGAATAATGTAATTATCTGGAAAACCTTGTAATCTTGCCCATTCTCTTGGAGTCATTTTTCGGATTCCTTCTCGATTTACCTCACCTTTAATTTTGGTTGTTGGAGTGAAATCAGTAATTCTATGGTCTAAAACTAAATTTCTTTCACGTCCCATTCCGCCACAAACAACAGCGTTAGCTGTTTGATTATCTTTTATAATTTCGTAACCAAACCCGTTTCCTTTATTTTCGTGTCTTGCTTTGTGATTTACAAGAGTTTGAAGATATTGAGTTGAAAGATAATATTTTGTTTCAACTACATTTTCTTCCTTCACGTCTGCAAAAGTTGAGTTTTGATTTGTTGGTTTTGGATAGCTGAAATTATCAATGCACAAATCTGGATGAAAACCAACAATATAAATACGTTCTCTATTTTGTGGAACTCCAAAATCTTTAGCGTTTACTATTTGAGGTTCTGGAACAAAATATCCTAAGTCGTTACGTAAAACATTTAAAATCGTTTCTAAAGTTTTTCCTTTGTCATGACTTCTTAAACCTTTCACGTTTTCTAAAAAGAATGCTTTTGGTTGTTTACGTTTGATGATTTCAGCAACATCAAAAAATAATGTTCCTCTTGTATCTTCAAATCCTCCACGTTTTCCAGCGATTGAAAATGCTTGACAAGGAAAACCAGCACAAAGTACATCAAAACCGTCTGGAATATATTGTTTTGTTTCTTCTTTTGTAATATCACCAAACGGAGTTTCTCCAAAATTGGCACGATATGTTTTTTGCGCTTGTTTGTCCCATTCGCTAGTAAATACACATTTCCCGCCAAGATTTTGTAAAGCCAAACGGAAACCACCAATTCCAGCAAATAAATCAATAAATTTGAATTTTGGTTTCTCAACTGGTTGGAATGGTACGTTTTCGTTATTGAAAAGTTCTAATTGAAAATTCTTTTCGGAAAAGTAATTTGTATAATCTTCTGAAACGTAATTTTTTAGAATTTCATTTGTATATTCAATAGCATCACTTTTATAAAATTGTGACACTCCGTTTTTATTGTTATGGAGATAATGAGTTATCACAGCATCTTTCACGTCAAAATTAATGATAGGATTTTTCCTATCATTTCTAATTTTATCAAGTGATATTTTTTCCAAAACTTTCATTAATTCAATTTCTCTATAATTGATTGCAATTTACAAAAAATAACCGATGATTTTAAGATTAGGGATTTATGCGTAAAGTTTGGATGCGCTTGCATGTAACGGGCCGCATATTGCCGAAGGCGGGGAAATCGAAGCCTAAAGTTTCGATTTTGCACCGAGGCGAGCCATAACGAATTTTTGTGAGTTAAATTTAAAAAACAAAAACGAATTTTATTCGTTTTTGGCGGAGATAGAAGTACGAACTTTGAATTTAGCACTTTAACCCCGCATTTTGCCAAACCCTTGTGCTTGTTGCACAACTCAAAAATAAAAAAAAATTCGGATCTTGTTGTATGCAAGGACGAAAAGAATTTACCCCACAATTATTTTACGAACTAAGCTTAGAGCGGTTAGTTCAACCGATAACTTTTATCGCCGTGTAAATCAAGCATTAGATTTACATTTTTTGTACAAATCCACTCAAAAATATTACGGCACTCAAGGTCAAGAAAGTATTCACAAACCATTGTACGATAAAATGCACGAAAAACTCACCAAAAACAAAGCGTATCACCGCAGATTAGTAAAGCGTCGAAGTGCTACAGTAGAACCCGTTTTAGGAACGTTGATTAACTTTTTTAACCTAAAACGAATCAACAGCAGAGGAATGTCACAAGCCAATAAACACGTTTTGATGTCAAGTTTATCTTACAACTTGAAGAAATACCTGCGCTTTATTTTCAAAACCCCGAGTGTTTTAGCCCAAGTTGTTTCCCTAAAACAAGGGAAATACAGCTTTTTACAAAAGTACTCCTTCACGACTTAAAAAATGCGTTTTTAAGCAAACCTAATATTACAATTTAGCATATTTCTTTAAAAACAAACCTCACTTAAAATGGCTTAAACGAGGTCAAATATTTTAAATTTTTATAAAAATTGGAGTTGTGCAACAGTTACCCTTGTTAGCCGTAGTTTTTTATTTTTCTAGTTTTGTTTTTAGCGATTCTAACAGTCGTTTTTCAAAATCTCCAATGATACTTTTCGCCCAAAAGTTGGCATAAAAATTCATTTTCGATTCAATTTTATAGTCGCAATTAAGAATTATCTTCGTTTTTGTTTCAGAAATATATTCAAGTGAGTAATTGATGTTTTCAAAATTGAAATAATTACTTTTAAGTAAATGCTGATCGGTTGGTGTTTCTCTTAATTGAGATTTGGACAGATCTATTTTGAAATTGACAAATTCATTTTCTTTAATTTCTGATACATATTCATAAAGTTTCAAGTCATCTGTAAAATGTCCAATTCTGTACATTTGATTTTCGTTTGTCAAAATTTCTGAATTGACAGGTCGTGGAATACCAATTTTTTGATAAAATCCATTCTTGTATTCATCATCAGATATTGTTGGAACTGACAATAAATTAGGGAATATTTCGGCTTTATTTTTATTAATTATTATTTCAGATGAAACGCTGTAAACTTCTTCTTTATTCGGAATTAAGTTTTCAATTGGATTTAACAATAGTGGAATTAAAATAATTGAATAAAGTTTTTTATCTTTTATTCTGTCTTTGACGAAAGCACCAAGCAAAAGACCAATTACTCCAGCAACCAGTAAAAAAGGAAGTCCAATAATTAACAAACACACTAAATCTTCAATTCTTGTAATTAATGCTGCAATTAAAAATAGAATAATGGTAATAATTGGATAGAAGAATAATTTAGCTTTTGATTTGTAAATTTCATTTGAGGAGAAAAGTATCGGAAATAAACCAATAACTATTGGAGTTACCCAAAGAAAACTAATACTGTAAATATTGTAATAATCTTCAAAAATTTCGTTGTCTCCTAAAATTCGAATTATCAGTCCGTAAATTACACCTAAGAATATGCCTAAATATTGAGATTTCTGTTTCATACGGGATTTTGGTAAAATTACGGCTAACTCTCAAATATACGCAACTTTCTATAAAAACCAAATAAAAAGTAAAATAGACGCTATTTACTGAAAGTGAGTAAATTAAATAAGCTAATTAATTGCGTATTTAGAATTGTTTATGGATTTTTTTTATGTGATTTTAAATTCAAATAAAGTTTTACATTAACAAATAAGAGTATTCTGAAATTATAATTGGCCATAAAAACATATAAAAATCGAGTGAATTTTCTTTTATATTTTTTAGACTATCAAACATATTTTTCCAACCTTGAGTTCCAGTCAATATTGAAATGAAAGTAAAATACCCTACGATACTTAAAAATAGAACTAATATTTTTAGTCATAATTTTGATTTAAGTTTCGTGAAAAATCAGCTACATCCTCAAGCTTACTCGCTACTTAAAGGCAGGATGAAGGCAGGATAAAGGCAACATAGTGGCAGTAGAGAGGCAGTAGAGTGTATACAATACTTTTTTTGGATGGTTGGAGTTGAACAAAAAAATGGTGGCTCATTGCGCGCGAGGTTTATATTTTCACTGCATGGAATGATTAGGCGGTGACGATTTGCTGAATCAAGCAAATGGGCAGCGGCTACTTTTGGGTTATGGACTCGGGAAAGGTTTCGCGAAGCGAAATAAATTAGTAAAAAAAAGAAAGGCTACCCAAAATGGATAACCTTATTACTTGTTATATTCTTATTCTGAAAAATTATTTATATAACCGAGTACGTATCATAGGATTGGAAATTGTACTACAATTTTTTAATTTTTATTTTAAAATATTGTGTATCTCCATAAGTACATCCTTGACATTTAGTAACTACTTTTAAATATAAACTATCTACAGCACTATATTCTGATTATAATTTTTTTTTTATTGAATTGAACAAATATAAACTATATAAATCAATCATTTATGCTCTCTCTCTTTAAAAGATGCATTTTTTAGATATTCAACTTGCTGACAAACAACAGCTTACCTATTTTTTTCAAAAAAAACTGAATCATTAAATCGATTTGAATAAACAAGTTATAACAGGATCAGTTTATCCTAATTATTACATCTGTATTTTACCTTTCTAAATAAAAAAATATCAAATCAATTAAAATAATAAAATCAAATCACTTCAGCGACAACGAATGTACTACCACCTATATAAATCATATCATTCACAGAAGCATTATTTTTGGCTGCAAGTAATGCTTTTTCTACAGAATCGAAAAAATGTTTGTCCTGTATATCTTCTGGAATTATTTGATACAGCTCATCAATATCATATTTACGTGGAACATTTGGTTGACAAAAATAATAAGTTGCCTTTTTTGGAAAAAACTGAAGAATTGACAAAACATCTTTATCGTTGACAAATCCCAAAACTAAATGCAATTGATTATAAGCTTGCTCATTTATTTGTTTTGAAACCTCTGCTAAACCATGTGGATTATGCGCAGTATCAGCAACAATTAATGGGTGTTGTCCTAAAATATCCCAACGTCCGCGCAAATTTGTATTCTTTACAACATTCAATAAGCCATTCGTAATATTTTCAGGAGAGACTGCCCAACCTTGTTTTTGCAATTGTTCAATAGCGGTTAAAACGGTACGTTTATTTTTGATTTGATAAGACCCTTTCAAATCTGAAGCTAAATCTTGAAAATGTTTTTCTTCAGCAAAAATGATTTTTGCATTTCTATCTTTCGCTACTTGTTCAAAAATTGTTTTTGTCTCTGCTGTTGTTTCACCAATTACAACCGCTGTATTTGGTTTTATGATACCAGCTTTTTCAAATGCAATTTTGTCCAATGTATCACCCAAAAATTGTGTATGATCTAAACCAATGTTCGTAATCACAGAAAGTTCTGGTAAAATAATATTCGTTGAATCTAATCGTCCGCCCAAACCAGTTTCTATAATCGCGATATCAACTTTCTGTTGTGCAAAATATTCGAAAGCCATCGCAATTGCAATTTCAAAAAAAGATGCTTTTTGATCAATTATTTTTTGCTCATGCTTATTCACAAAATCAATCACAAATTCTTCATCAGCCATTTCTCCATTTACACGTATTCGTTCACGGAAATCTTTGAGATGTGGAGAAGTTGTCAAACCTGTTTTATAACCTGCTTCCTGAAAAATAGAGGCCAACATATGAGACGTACTTCCTTTACCATTTGTCCCTGCAATATGAACCGTTTTAAACTTAGTTTGAGGATTTCCCAAATACTCGCATAACGCTGTAATATTTGTTAAATCTGCTTTCATTGCTGATGCTCCAACACGTTGAAACATTGGTAAATTTGTAAACAACCAATCGATTGTTTCTTGATACGTTCTCATTTATTCAAAAATTTTACACGAAGTTACGGAATCATCTTCAAAAAAAAATCGAATTTCTCCGAAGAAAAATTCGATTCTATTATTTATGAATTGACTATTCTTAATCTGAATAATCTTGTTTTGTAGTTAATAATATTTTCAAAACAATAAATCCAACAATAGCAGCTGTTAACGAAGCTACTAAAATCATCAATTTTGCTTCATTTATATAGCTTGGGTCTTTGAACGCTAACATCGAAACG
Source organism: Empedobacter falsenii (assembly GCF_013488205.1). NCBI lineage: Bacteria > Pseudomonadati > Bacteroidota > Flavobacteriia > Flavobacteriales > Weeksellaceae > Empedobacter > Empedobacter falsenii. The sequence goes on from NZ_CP040908.1 coordinate 3,194,452, forward strand.
AAAATGGACATTGTAAATCCAATTCCTCCTAAAATTCCGACACCAAAAACTCGTTTGAAATTGACTGCTGTAGGTAATTCACACAATCCTAATTTAACCGCAATCCATGTAAATAATGTAATTCCGACTGGTTTTCCTACAACTAATCCTAAGAAAATACCCGAAGCTAAAGGAATACTAAAATGTGCTAATCCTCCACCATCTATCGTAATTGCAGTATTTGCCAAAGCAAATAATGGTAGAATAATAAATGCTACTGGAATATGTAAAGCATGCTCCATTTTAGCTGAAAGTGATTTAGAATCGTCCTTATCAAATGGAATTGTAAATGCAACCAAAACTCCCGCAATTGTAGCGTGAATACCCGAATGCAACATAAACCACCAAACAGCAATCCCTCCAATGATATAAGGAATCATTGATTTTATTTTTAATTTATTTAAAGCGAAAAGACCTAACAAAATGGCAATTGCAATTCCGAATTGTGTAAAATCTAAAGGTAATTCTGGGTTTGGATAAAATAATGCAATCACAATAATTGCTCCTAAATCGTCAATCACAGCTAAAGCTGTTAAAAATACTTTAAGAGACAATGGAACTCTTTTTCCTAACATTGTAATAATAGCAACAGCAAAAGCAATATCTGTCGCCATCGGAATTCCAAAACCATGAATAGTATCCGTTCCTTTATTCGTCAAAAAGAAAATAAATGCTGGAATTAACATTCCTCCCAAAGCTGCAAAAACAGGTAAAATTGCTTTTTTAGTATCCGACAATTCACCTACAAAAACTTCTCGTTTTAATTCTAAACCAATCAAGAAAAAGAAAATAGCCATCAAACCATCATTAATCCAATGTGCAAAAGAATGCCCAAACATATCTGTTAACCAAATCGCATCATAAGATTCTGCAATTGGTGAATTGGCTAATAATAAAGAAAACGCAGTACAGAAAATCAATAAAATTCCGCCCGAAGTCTGGCTATGAAAAAATTGGTTAAAAAGTTTAGAAACTATCATTATATTTTTTTTAGTTTGGTAAAAATAATAAACTCGTTTTTAACCGCCTAATCAAAACGAAACAATAAGACCTAAATTATCATTTATATAATCTTTAAAATACTTTTTTGATACCAATTACTAAAATTAAACATCTTTTCGATGATAAAAACGAATATGAAAGGTAAAATCAGCAAGAAATAATTATGAGATTGAATGATAAAAAAACTACAAAACACTAAAAATCTAATATGTTCTAAATACGGTACCCATCTTTTTTGTTCTAATTGTGCACCAATATTTATTAATGTAATCAAGACAAATATAACGAAGAAACCTTTGGTTAAATTATCAAATTGATCAAAATAATATGTTAGAATACTCATCGCGACAAACGATAAAATCAATTGTAAATTAATATAACCTTTGTATTTGAAATGATAACTATTCCCTTTATTCTTAGACACCCATTTCTTTTCAATAATTGGTCTTATTTCCTGATCCATCACTGCTGGACTACCAAAATATATCGTCAATTTTTCTTTAATGGAGGATTTTCTTCGAGCAGCTTCATACAACTCTAAATAATAATGAAAATGTTGCCACAAAAAACTGTAACTATTGATAGGATGCGTCAATCCATATCTTGGTTTTTCTTCTTCTTTCTGAAAAGTACCAAATAATATGTCCCAAAAAACAAATACATCTCCATAATTTTTGTCCAAATATTTTTCGTCAGAAGCATGATGAACACCATGAAGAGAAGGTGTTATAAAAATATATTCAAGCCATTTTTGTTTCTCCAAAATCTGCGTATGCGTAAAAAAAGAATACACGCCATGAACCACCAAAATCGTCATCACTAAATTTGGATGAAAACCAATAAAAGGCAAAATACACCAAAAAATATTGCGAACAATTGCTTGCAAAGTTGTTATACGTACCGCCACCGTAAAATTAAATTCTTCGGATTGATGATGCACAATATGGGCTCCCCAAAAAATATTGACTTCATGTCCCAAACGATGATACCAATACCAAACAAAATCTGTCGCTAAAAGCATCACAACCCAAATCCACCAAGCATTTGAAATATCTAAAAGACGATAATTTTCGTAAATCCAAACATACAAATTGTAAAAACTTACCGTAATAAAAAGATTCAATAATCGTTCTGCAATTCCTATTGAAATATTAGAAACCGAACTTTCATACTTATAAATATTCTTTAATTTTTTCTTTTTAACAACTACATATTCAAGCCATAAAAAAGAAAAAAAGCTGGTAAAGCAAAAGCTAAATACTCGGGATGATTCATTTTTAAGCACTTAAAAATTGTTGATATGTTGATTAAAAAGTAATGGCTGTTCCATCATCGGCACATGACCACAATCATCGCTATAAGCTAATTTTGCATTAGGTAAATGTGCAAAAAACTCTTCAGCAACATTTGGCGGTGTCACAATATCTTGTTTTCCCCAAACCAATAAAACTGGCTGATCTATTTTATGTAAAAGATGTTTCAAATTTTGTCGCTTTGCATCTCGCGCAATTTAAATTATAGTCAAAGCTTGTGTAGGCGTATTAGCGGCCGAAAAAACATCATCAACCAACTCTTTTGTTACAACATTTTTTGTTTCAAAAACTTCTTCTACCTTATTTTTGATATACTCGTAATCTCGCACACGCACAAAAGAAGCCTGCAAATTGCTTTCATACAAACCTGAACTTCCAGCTAAAATCAATTTATCAACCAAATTTGGATGTGCCAACGCATACAGCAATACAACATGACCGCCCAAAGAATTTCCAATTAATATTGGATTTTCAATTTTATTAGATTGAATATAATTTTCTAGAAATTGAACTAAATTTTGAAGTGAATTTCTTTTGAAATGTGTAGAAAATAAAGGAAATGTTGGCGTATAAACATTATAATTTATTTCAATATTCTTGATAACATTTCCCCAATTACTAAGGCTTCCAAATAAGCCATGAAGTAAAATAACATCTTTATTTTTCGAATATTTCATATCGCATTTATTCTTGGTTATCGAACAAATGTAAATAAAATATTTTTTAAACTCTATTATTTAGATAGACTTTATAAGTGATATATAATTCCAGACGAATGGTCTTTGCTCGCTCCTGTTACAGATGCCAAACAATTTATTTCGTTATAAACACGACGATAACCAAGGAATGCAAATATTAAGGCTTCTTTAAAATCGATTAAATTATCAGTTGGAATAATGATTTCAACAGTTGATAATTCTCCTAAACGATTGATAAAAAATGTATTTCGAACTCCTCCTCCAGTTATCAACACGTTGTTGATATCATATAAAGCAAAGGTATTTTTAATTTGAATTACGAAATGCTCCACACAACTTCTCAGCTTATCTTCGATAGAAATATCGTACTTATCAACAATTGTTAAAAACTCATTCATAACCCATTCAAAACCTAATGATTTTGGGAAAGGTTGATGATAAAAATTCAAAAGATTCAATTCTTCAACTAATGCGATATTAATATGTCCTTGTTCTGCTCGTTCTCCATTTTTATCAAAATCAAAACCGAGTTGTTTTGCATAATGATTCAAGACAATATTAATTGGGCAGATATCAAATGCAATTCGTTTTCCATTTCTATTCATCGAAATGTTAGAAAAACCTCCAAGGTTTAAACATGCATCATAGTTAGAAAATAATAATTCGTCCCCAATCGGAACCAAAGGCGCTCCTTGTCCTCCTAAAATAACGTCTTGTGTTCTGAAATCGCACACCACTTTTTGTTGACAACGCGACGCAATTGCTAAACCATTTCCTATTTGCAAAGTGAATGATTTCTGCGGTTGATGAAAAATAGTTTGCCCGTGAGATGCAACAAAATCTACTTTTCTAATCTTATTTTTATGAATAAATTCTTTTACTTGTTCTCCAAGAAAATAACCAAACTCTACATCCAATTGACATAAATCCATAGCCGAATATTGAAAAGCTTCTGTTAGTTTTGTTCGCCAATCGGATGAATAATCTATAGTTTCAGCATGTAAAATTTCGAAAAGTTGGTTATCATCAAATCGGACATAGCAAATATCCAAACCATCTAACGAAGTTCCAGACATCAAACCAATGCAAAAAGTAGGGTTTTTCATGCTGTAAATTTAATGAGAGAAATTGATAGTTTATTGGTTTAGAAATTAGAAATTTTAAAAAACTAAGAAACTATCTTTCATTTTTTCCTTGATGAAAATAGTAAATTTTCTATTCTTATTTGGATGCGATACTGAAACAAGTTCAGCAAGACAAGATGATTATGGTTAAAGAATACAGAAATTTAGAAAATTTAACCTATATCATAAACTCAAAACTTAGTACTTATTACTCATAACTCAAGATGCGTTAGGGATAGTAGTGGAAATCCTTTGCGTGGAACGAAGCGATAGCGGAGTTGCAAAGCAAAGATTGCAACGGATAGCCCGCCCGAAGGGAACGCCCAAATCAGAAAACAAATTGTTTTGCTAATTCTTAGGTTATTGCGAATATATCAGTTAGAAATTCTGATGATAAAAGCTTATATTTGAAACACAATTAATACAAACAAAACATGGCACAAGATGTAATCTTCGATTTAATTGAAGAAGAAAAAGAAAGACAACTGAATGGAATTGAATTAATCGCGTCAGAAAACTTTGTTTCGGACAACGTAATGCGCGCGATGGGTTCTGTTTTAACAAATAAATATGCAGAAGGTTATCCTGGAAAGCGCTACTACGGTGGTTGCGAAGTTGTAGACGAAGTAGAAACTATTGCAATTGATCGTTTGAAAGCGTTGTTTAATGCAGAATATGCAAACGTGCAACCTCACTCAGGTTCTCAGGCGAATGCGGCTGTTTACTTAGCGTGTTTGAAACCCGGAGACAAGATCTTAGGATTCGATTTATCGCACGGAGGTCACTTAACTCACGGTTCTCCTGTTAATTTTTCTGGGTTAACTTACCAAACTTCTTTCTATGGAGTAGATAAAGAGACAGGGAGAATTGACTACGAAGCTATGGCAGAAACTGCTCGTAAAGAGAAGCCTCAAATGATAATTTGTGGTGCTTCGGCTTACTCAAGAGATATAGATTATGCTAAATTTCGTGAGGTAGCTGATGAAGTTGGCGCTTTGTTATTGGCTGATATCTCACATCCTGCTGGGTTAATTGCCCGCGGAATCTTAAATGATCCTATGCCTCATTGTCATATCGTAACGACGACAACTCATAAGACTTTACGTGGTCCTCGTGGTGGAGTTATTATGATGGGGAAAGATTTTGAGAACCCTTGGGGAGCAAAAACTCCTAAAGGTGAAGTGAAAATGATGTCTCAAATCTTGAACGGAGCAGTGTTCCCTGGTACACAAGGTGGACCTTTGGAGCATGTAATTGCATCTAAAGCGGTTGCTTTTGAAGAGGCTTTATCTGACGGTTATATGGACTATATTGTACAAGTTGTGAAGAATGCAAAAGCATTGGCTGCGGCATTAGTTGCAAAAGGATACGACATTGTTTCTGGAGGTACAGATAATCACTGTATGTTAATCGATTTACGTAACAAAGGTATTTCTGGTAAACAAGCAGAAAACGCTTTAGTTTTAGCAGAAATCACTTGTAATAAAAACATGGTTCCTTTCGATGATAAATCTCCTTTCGTTACATCGGGGATTCGTTTGGGTACGGCAGCTGTAACAACTCGTGGGTTGGTTGAAGCAGATATGCAAACTGTTGCTGACTTGATTGACGAGGTATTAATGAACATTGATAACGAAGAAATCATTGATGGAGTTGCAGATCGTGTAAACGAGTTTATGTCTTCTCGCCCATTATTTCAAATGAAATAAATAGAAACATAGTTTCGATTATAACAATAGAAAAGTCCTGAGCATTGCTTAGGACTTTTTGTTTGATGTAAAACGTCGGGACGTTTTGATGAAAACCTCCTTAGCTTTTAGATAAAATCACTTGACGTTTTTATTGAAATGTCTTGAGGAAATAATTTATTCCTTTTTAATTTACAACAAGATTAAACTAATAGGAATTCTAATTAGATAAGTAATTATCTAAATTGTTATACTGAGTGAAGCGATAGAGAAGCTGAAATATCTGTAATCAATATTTATTGAATGACTATTAAACAATAATAGTTTTAATTATTTTATTTTGAATGATAAATATAATTGTTGGAATTTATTAAAAGTTTTATGACTTGTTTATAATCTAAAATAAACATCATAAAAAAAGCAACTTCGAGATGAAGTTGCTTTTCTATTTAAAATAAGATAAGTCTTTGTTTTTACGCATTCAATGCTTCTGCACCACCAACGATTTCTAAGATCTCGTTTGTAATAGCAGCTTGACGAGCTTTGTTGTATTGAATTTTCAATCCTTTTTGTAACTCGCTTGCGTTGTCTGTTGCTTTATGCATTGCAGTCATACGCGCACCGTGCTCAGAAGCGTTAGCATCTAATACGGCTTTGAATAATTGCGTTTTCAACGTTTGAGGGATTAAGTCTCTTAAAATTTCTTCTTTCGAAGGGTTGAAGATATAATCTAACTCTGCTGAATTGTTTGCTTCTTCTTCAGTTTTCTCTAAAACGACTGGTAAAAATTGTTCGTCTTGTACAATTTGAACAGCTGCATTTTGAAATTGATTGTAGATAATTCTGATTTGATCAAAGTCACCTGCAGTAAATTTCTCTACTAAATCGTCTGCAATTTCAGCTACATCTGCAAAATTTAAATTATCCCAAATGCTTGATGCATTTTTATAGATAGTTTGTGTTTTACTAAAAGTATCATTAGCTTTTTTACCAATTGCTAAAATTTCTACGTGCTTACCAACTAATTCGTTAGCTAATAACGCATTTACTTTTTTGATGATGCTTGAGTTGTATCCTCCACATAAACCTCTATTTGAGTTAATAACGACTAAAAGTACTTTATTAACTTCGCGCTCTTCTGTTAATGCACCTCCTACTTCAGCTTCTAAAGTAGAACTTACATTTTGTAAAAGTTCACGTAATTTATCTGCATAAGGACGTAACTGTACGATAGAATCTGTAGCACGTTTTAGTTTTGCAGCAGAAACTAATTTCATAGCACTTGTAATCTGCATTGTAGAACCTACAGAAGTAATACGGTTACGTATATCTTTTAAATTTGGCATAATTCTATTTGAGATGAAGGATTAAAAGGAACTTAGAGATTCGAAAACCTCTAAGTTTCATTTATATTTTATTAGTATTTAGAAGTAGTTTCTGTGATAACTTTCTTCAATACATCCATAATTTCATCAGTCCATTTACCTAAACGGATAGATGTTAAAGTGTCTGCATATTTGTTGCGCATTAACTCAACAAAATCAGCTTGCCACTCTTTCACTTGGTTAACTGGAACATTTTTCAACATACCGTTAGTACCCGCATAAATAACTGCTACTTGTTCTTCTACTGGAATTGGAGCGTTAACACCTTGTTTTAATAACTCAACGTTACGTTCACCTTTACCAATTACGTTCATTGTAGCTGCATCTAAATCAGAACCAAATTTCGCGAAAGCTTCTAACTCACGGTATTGTGCTTGGTCTAATTTTAATGTACCAGATACTTTTTTCATTGGTTTTGTTTGTGCAGAACCACCAACACGAGATACAGAGATACCTACGTTGATCGCTGGACGAACACCTGAGTTGAATAAATCAGACTCTAAGAAGATTTGTCCATCTGTAATCGAAATTACGTTTGTTGGGATATATGCAGAAACGTCACCAGCTTGAGTTTCGATAATTGGTAAAGCAGTTAAAGAACCTCCACCTTTTACGATACCTTTCATAGATTCTGGTAAATCATTCATTTGAGATGCAATTGCATCATCTTTGATTACTTTTGCAGCACGCTCTAATAAACGAGAGTGTAAGTAGAAAACGTCTCCAGGATATGCTTCACGTCCTGGTGGGCGACGTAATAATAAAGACACCTCACGGTATGCAACGGCTTGTTTAGATAAATCATCATAAACAATTAACGCTGGACGACCGGAGTCACGGAAATACTCTCCGATTGCAGCACCTGCCATTGGAGCATATACTTGCATTGGAGCTGGATCAGATGCATTAGCAGCAACTACTACTGTATATTTATCTGCACCGTGGTCTTGTAATGTTTTCATGATTCCTGCTACTGTAGAACCTTTTTGTCCTACTGCAACATAGATACAGAAAACTGTTTCACCTCTATCGTAAAATTCTTTTTGATTTAAGATTGCATCTAAAGCAACAGAAGTTTTACCTGTTTGACGGTCACCAATGATTAACTCACGTTGTCCACGTCCAATTGGAATCATCGAGTCAATAGAAACGATACCTGTTTGTAATGGTTCGTTTACTGGTTGACGATAGATAACCCCAGGAGCTTTACGCTCGATAGGCATTTCATATAATTGTCCTTCGATTGGTCCTTTACCATCGATAGGATTTCCTAACATATCTACAACACGTCCTAACATTCCTTCACCTACGTTAATAGATGCAATTTTGTTTGTACGTTTTACAGTGTCACCTTCTTTAATACCTTTTGAAGGTCCGAAAAGTACAATACCTACGTTGTCTTCTTCAAGGTTTTGTACCATTCCTTCTAACCCGTTTGAGAATTCTACTAATTCTCCGTATTGAGCATTGTCTAACCCGTAAACACGAGCAATACCATCCCCAACAGTTAGAACGGTTCCTACTTCTGCTAATTCAACTGATGAATCAAAGCTTGTAAGTTGTTGTTTTAATATAGCTGAAACTTCAGCTGGATTTATTTCTGGCATTTCTGAAATATTTAAAATTTAGGAATGTATTCGTTTTTTAAAAAATCTTTTTTTAATGTAGCTAACTTAGTTTTGATTGACGAATCAACTTGATTGTTTCCTATTTTTAAAACGAAACCTCCAATTAAAGATGCATCAATTTTGTTCTCTACTTTTACTAGACTATTTGCAGCTAAAGTTTGTTTCGCTTTTGCTACAATATTATCAATTGTATTTTGATCTAATTGCACTGCCGAAGTAATTTCTGCTGTTACAATATTATTTGCTAAATCGTATAATGAAATAAACTGATCTGCAATTTTAGACAAAATATTCTCTCTACCATGTCTTACGACTAACGAAATGAATGTTTGAGAAGTTTTTGATAAAGATTTGAAAATCTCACTCAAAACAGCTTCTTTTTTCTTTGCATCAATCACTGGAGAATTTAAGAAAACTCTTAAATCATCATTCTCTTTAATGACTTTGCGAACATCATTCATTTCAGCATACACTACGTCTGTTTGGTTTGCTTCATTCGCAAACTCCATCAAACCTTTAGCATATCTATGTGCTGCTCTGAATCCTGCCATGATTAATTGAATTTAACTTGATCAATAACATCATTCACTAAAGCTTCTTGTGCAGATTTGTCTGACAATTCTTTAGTTAAGATTTTTTCAGCAATTTCAATTGACAACTGTCCAACTTGATTTTTGATATCAGCCATAGCTGATGCCTTTTCATTTTGGATAGCTGACTTAGCGTTTTCAATTAATTTGTTTGCTTCTACAGTTGCAGAATTTTTCGCCTCGTTGATGATATTTTCTTTCATTTCACGCGCTTCTTTCAAGATAGCATCACGTTCAGCACGAGCTTCTTTCATGATTTTCTCGTTTTGAGCGTTTAATAAAGCCATCTCTTCTTTCGCTTTTTTAGCTGCGTTTAATGCATCCTCGATAGATTGTTCTCTTTCTTTAACTGCAGATAAAATTGGTTTCCAAGCTAATGATCTTAACAATACTAATAAGATGATAAATACGACCGCAGTCCAAAAAATAAGACCAACTGAAGGTGTAATTAAATCCATTGTGTGTATGTATTAAATTTTATTTTTTACTAATTAATTTTTTAATGAATTAGCTTCAACAACCAACCGTTATTGAAGCTAATTTTTAATTCAAATATTATCCGTTACCTAATAACGCAACTACGATACCGAATAAACCTGCACCCTCGATTAAGGCTGCTGCGATAATCATAGCTGTTTGAATTTTTGAAGCCGCTTCTGGTTGTCTAGCGATTCCTTCCATAGCTGATCCACCGATTTTACCGATACCTAAACCAACTCCTAAAACTGCTAAACCAGCTCCGATTGCTGCAATACTTCCTGTCATGATAATTGTATTTAATTATTAAAAAATTATTTTATTGTTTTTTATATTCTATTCTTAATGATGATCGTGTTCTGCTACTGCTGTTCCGATGAATAACGAAACTAACATTGTGAATACGAACGCTTGTAATGCCGCTACTAATAACTCTAAACAGTAGATAAATAACGCTAATGGAATAGATCCACCTGCCATAGCTTCTGTTTGGAAAATAAAGATTAACGAAATTAACGACATAATGATGATGTGACCTGCTGTAATGTTCGCAAATAAACGAATCATTAAGGCGAAAGGTTTTGTAATAATCCCGATTAACTCAATTGGAGCTAAGATTAATTTTACTGGAACTGGTACACCTGGCATCCATAACATATGTCCCCAGTAACCTTTGTTTCCAGAGAAATTAATTACGATTAATGCGATTAATGCTAATACAAATGTAACTGCGATATTACCTGTAACGTTTGCTGCACCTGGTAACAATCCTAATAAATTGTTGATCCAAATGAAGAAAAATAACGTTAATAAATAAGGCATAAATTTTGCATATTTTTTCTCACCAATATTTGGAATTGCTACTTCATCACGAACAAAAATAATAATTGGTTCGATAAATCCTGCAATACCTTTTGGTACCATATTTCCTTTTTTGTAGTTAGATGCAACTGCAGAGAAAACTAAGATTAAAATCACGAAAGAGATTAACATTGATGTTACGTTTTTCGTAATAGAAAAATCTAATGGTTTTTCATTTTCTAAATGAATAGCTCCTTTTTCGTCTACGTGAGGTTTGATTGTACCTTGCGCATCTGTTTTGTAGATTTTTTCGTGGAAGTTGATGTAGTAGTTTCCGTTACTCTCAACAATCGCTTCGTTGTGGTGAAATTTAGAAGACATAAAAACCTGTAAACCATTATCCCATAAAATAACAGGTAATGCAACTCCTACACTTTTTTCTCCTTCTCCCCATAAATGCCAATCGTGCGCATCTGCAATATGGTGCATGATACCTGGCACTGGGTTAAATGTAGATTCGCCAGATTTCACTTTAGCAGCTTCCTCTTGACTTTTTACTTGCTCACTTTTAATTAACTCCTCAAACGTTTTTGGAAGACTTTCGTGCGGAACCGCTGTAGAGGCGAATCCGAAATTGAAAAGTAATAAAAACGCTAATAACGCTGAAAATTTCATGTATAATTCCTTTGTTTCTAAATTGCGTGCAAAATTATAGTAAATTAACCACTTACCAAAGTCAAATGCTAAAAATCATTAAACTTTTTTTAACTTTAAATTAATTAAGCGAATAAACACTAAAACTTCGGCTAGCAAAATTACAAAATAACTTATAATTAATTGCACAACATTTGATTTAATTTGTTCATTCACAACAATCAATGCTAATACAATTGCCATCTTCGCAATCATCCCTCCCATAAAGGCAAAACCAACATATTCTGGAAATTTTATCTTCACAAAACATCCAACTTGCAAAATCATTAACGTAATTAAACCAATTATTAAATACATTTTTGGAACAATTAGCGGATTTTCGCTAAAATTATAATGCGCAACAATTGCGTAATGAATACCACAAAAAATTGCAACCATTGCAATAAAAGAAAGTGCTAAAAGAATAAATTTCTTAATCATTAAAATTATTTTTTTGGTAATTGCTTCAACATCAAATATAATCCTGCAAAAACTCCCAGCAAAGATAAGCCAGCCGTCCATAATGGCTTGTCTGTTTCCATTTTTTTATCCAAAAAAGTTCCTAACCAAGCAAATAACGCAATCGTTACCGCCATCTGTATTCCCATCGCAGAAAACTTTAAATATTGATTTACACCTTCGGACTTTCGTTCTTCTTTCATAAGTTTTATGTAATTTTGCAAAAAATTATTTCGTGGTAAAGATAGGAAACATAGAATTACCAGACTTCCCTTTATTGCTTGCACCAATGGAAGATGTGAGTGATCCGCCATTTCGTCGCCTATGCAAAATGCATGGTGCAGACTTGATGTATACAGAGTTTATTTCTTCTGAAGGATTGATTCGTGATGCAATAAAAAGTCGTCAAAAATTAGATATTTTTGATTACGAACGTCCAATTGGTATTCAGATTTTTGGTGGAGATGAAGAGGCAATGGCGATGTCAGCTAAAATTGTTGAAACTGTTCAACCAGATATTGTTGATATTAACTTTGGATGTCCCGTAAAAAAAGTGGTTTGTAAAGGTGCAGGAGCTGGTGTTTTAAAAGATATAGATTTGATGGTACGTTTAACAAAGTCTGTTGTTGAAAGTACGCATTTACCAGTTACTGTAAAAACGCGTTTGGGTTGGGATTCTGACTCGATTAACATTTATGAAGTTGCCGAACGTTTGCAAGAAACAGGTATCAAAGCATTGTCAATTCATGGACGTACGCGTACGCAGATGTATAAAGGACAAGCAAATTGGGAACCGATTGCAAAAGTAAAAGCGAACCCAAATATTGAGATTCCAATTTTTGGAAATGGAGATATTGATTCTCCACAAAAAGCGATCGAATACAAAGAAAAATACGGTGTAGATGGTGTAATGATTGGTCGTGCGGCGATTGGTTATCCTTGGATTTTCGAGCAAATTAAACATTATCGAGAAACAGGTGAATTGTTACCAGAACCAACAATTGTAGAACGAATGGAAGCGGCTAAAAATCACTTAAATTGGGCGATTGATTGGAAAGGAGAACGAACTGGAATTTTGGAAACGCGTATGCATTATACCAATTATTTCAAAGGAATTCCGAATTTCAAACCTTATCGTACAAAATTAGTCATACAAGATAATCTTGTTGATTTGATGCAAACTTTCGAAGAAATCGAAAAAGAATTTATTCCAACATTAGAAGAAATTTAATCGTTAGAAATAATTCATTAATATAAAAAAATCCACCAAAAAAACTTGGTGGATTTTTCATTTAAACTTGAGACTATAATTAATTACAATTATCTACAAGCAACACTTCTTCTGGATTCAGCGTATCATATTTCATCAATACAACTTCGTCCACATCTGCTCTAGATCGTAAAGTAACTTCATAAACTTCATCATTTACAGGATATTGTATCGTTGCTTTCGGGCGTTTAAATGTTCCGCTAGTTTCCACAACAACACCTTCTACGCATTTCCCTGTTTTAGCCAATTGATCTTCTAATTGACTTTTCGAATATTGACTAAATCCGAATGCTGCAAGACCTAAAATTGCGATGACGATATAAAAATATTTTTTCATAGAATTAAAATTTAATGTTTCGTATTAGTTTTGTTTGAAACAAATTTAGATTCAATTCTATCGTTATAAAATCCCTATTATTAGCTAATTTTTAGTTTCGTGTTTGGTTTTCAGTGCATAAAGTGCAAAAGTTCCCAACCAATGACTTCCCATATAATCATCGTTCGAAATATTATTGAACGAGTAATTGAAATGATGATTTGCCCAATCATTCAAATAATTTAACTCTGGTAATTTTGCAGAAATTTGATACAAAGCCGTTGCACGACTAAAATTTAAACCATCCAAATGTACCAATTGCCCATCCGTACGATCTGAAACAATTCCAGGTTTTAGCTCATGTTTTTTGTCAAACAATTGTGGTAAAAATGATTTCAACCATTTTTTATATTCATCATGCGGATGAATTTTAGACATCAACAAAGCTTCTTCCAAACAAGCCGAAAGAAAATCTGATCCACTTGGTTCGAAAGCAATATTGCAACTTTTATCTTTTAAATAAAGACGATTTGCATTATCAGTAATCACTTTTTCGAATGTTTTATCATTCACAGAACGTGCATAATCTATCGCTAAACTCAAACCAAAAGCCGTATTATCATGCGTTCCTGTACGAATTGGATAAACTAATTTCGGCAGATATTCTTTGTATCTAACAATAATCAAATCACTCAAAGGTTTCAGATTTTTTGCCCAAATTTGCGCATCTTTATCTTGCCAATTATTCAATTCCATTTGCAATTGTAACAACCAAGCCCAACCATAAGTACGCTCGAAACTCTTGTTGTTTTTATCATTGAAAAAAGCCATTTCGACCGCAACATTTTCTGCTGTAATCAATTGATTTAACTCATTTCTAACCTGATTATTTTGATCCAATTCAGGAAAATCTTTCATCAATTTCACAATCGACCAAAATCCATGAACAGACGAATGCCAATCAAAACAACCATAAAAAATTGGACGCAATTGCTTTGGCGTTTTCAAATCCTGATCACTTCCCAAAACATTTCCTAGTTTATTCGGATACTCAACTTTGATACAATGTGTTGGTAATTCAAATATTTTTTTGGCTTGATCTAATTGTAATTCTTGCGCAAATGCAGTTGTCGTCAATAAAGTTGTTAAATAGAGTAATTTTTTCATCAAAATGTTTTTACCAAATTACTAATTTTTATTCGAGTCCAAGAATTTTTTCAATTCTTCTTTTGCTTGTAAACTTTCAGGAAAATTTTTCACATTTTGCTCAAAAAACTGTTTTGCTAAATCATTTTTCTTTTGTTTTACCAGATAATTTGCAACATTGTTGATATACGTTTCTGTTGGTTGAAAAGAATAATTCAACTTTCTAGAAATCGCTTCAAAAGAATCTTTCACCAAATTTGGTTGATTCGGAATCTCTTTAATATTCACACGATAACCATCAAACTGCCAACGCAAATAATCAATCGAGCCAATCATCGGAACCGAACCATGTTCTTCGTCTACATATTGTTTGTAATGATAATTCAACGATTTATTCTTCGAAGATTTCAAACGTTCGTCCACCTTTTTTATACTTTGATAATGGTCGCGTAAATGATCCGCATTTTGACTTTCACCAACTTGTGATATCATCAAAAATCGATTCTCGAAAGAATGATTTTCTAAATTCTGATAAAGATTCAATAATTCTTTGTTGTTAAACCAAATACTTGGATCATGCGCAACATATCCATTGAAAGTTTTGGGATGATTGTATAAAGTTTTCAACGCAAAATAACCACCCAAAGAATGTCCTATTAACAAACGAAAATCATTCACACGATAATTTTTCTGCATAAAAGGAAACAATTCGGTTTGAATAAAATTGAGGAAATTAACATCATTTACATGTGTAAAATCTTTTGTTCGATCACCATTTTTATTCGTAATTCCGACAATGATCGATTCGGGCATTTCTGGATAAAACCCAGATTGAAATTTAGAAACCACTCCAGTTAAAAACATAAAATTAGATTCGGCATCTAACACATAGATCACAGGATAATTTACTTTTTCAAGTTTAGAATTATTATATGATTCGGGAAGATTCACCCAAATTTCTCGTTCAGTATTTAAGATTTTAGAATTTATTTTTTGGATTTCAGCAATTGATAATTTTTCTTGCGAAAAACCGATTTGCGAGAAAATCAAACAAAATAAAAGTAGGAATTTTTTCATGTATAAAATTTCCCTAAAAATAGTTATTTAGAATTATTCTACACAAATGATTTTAGACAGAAAAAACGACCTCATCAAGAAGTCGTTTTTTATATAATTTGTATTTTTTAACTAAAAATATTCCATTTCAAACCAAGTTGAAATTTGAAATCTCGGTATGGAACATTTGGCGCTGCAAAATAATCAGGTTGTTTTGTAAACGACGCATTGATATGCTCGCCACGAATGTAAAAACGCATATTACGAACCTTGAAATTGATAAAAACATCCAAAATAGGATAACCACCAATCTCTTGTATACTTGCTGGATCTTGCAACGCAAATTCGTTCAGAATCGGGATGTAACGCAAACCATTGTATTTCGTAAAATATGTTGCATTAATACCCGCTTGTAATTGAGCATTCTTGTTGAATAACTCTCCTTGCCAATACAATGTTTCACGAATCAAGAAATCTGGCAAAGGCATATATTCTTCGTTTTTCGTTACTTTTTGATATTGCGCTGTCGAAACTAAATTAATCTTTCCGAAACGTAAATGATTTTCACCTTTTATCTTGAAATAATTGATATTATCCGCCAATTGCTCATAATTCAAAATATCATTCAAATACACTTTATTGTCAATATTATAAATTGAAGCTTCTAAAGTCGTGTTGACTTTATCTAACTTTAATTTTGCAAATAAATTTTGAACATTTTCAGTTTGAAACTTATTAACGTAATTAAAATTATTAAAGAAACTTTGATTATAAACCGCATTCAACGAAGGAAGTTTTGACTGAATAACCGCTCCTGCACTCAATGTATAACCTTCTATCGGCGTCACATCTAAAACTGCATCTACATTATAAACACTTTTGTAATTATCAGATTGCAAATATTCAACATTTCCGTAAAGTTTCAATTTTTCATTCCAATCAAAATCCACTTTTCCAACAACTCCAAAAAGATTTTCCTCTATTTGCTTTGGAACTGCAACAATCGTCATGGCTTGATCAGCAAAAACGCGTAAATTTTGGAATTTAACACCAGCCTCTATCTTCACACGATCTGTCCACTGAAAACCAGCAGTTGTCGTATTGGATAAATCTGTAAAACTCTTTTTACTTCTATAATCCATTCCAGTAATAATCGGTGTAGAATATAAAGTTCCATTTGGTGACGTATCCTCGTAGCGATACTTTTGTTTTTCGTACGAGAATTTATTCTTCAATTCGATTGGATTATAAAAAGTCGAATCTTTTTCATTCATCTTTTTTAAGATTCCGTATGAAGCATTCAATTCAATTCGACGTGCATCAAACTCAGATTTTGCTGTTTGAGAATTCACTGGAATGTTACGAACATTTGTCATTCTGCGCTCATCTTGCAAAATAAAATCATTGATATCTTCTATTCCTCCGTTCTCATTATTTTTCAGATTTTGTGCTGCATAATTCCACCACAATTTGAAACGCTCTGATTTTGTTTTATAATTTGATGAAAAAACAAAGGTATTATTCTGCGCTTTTTCATGACGATAACGACCTTCGGAAATTAATCCACGATAATGAAACGTATAATTGAATTGCTTGTTGATATTATGCGAAAATGTCGAAGACAAAAAGTTACCTTCTTTAACACCATTCTCGTAAATAAACTCAGTATATGGCGTTTTGACATCATAATATTTGATATCATTTGCGTAATAATAGTTGTATTTTTTACCAGTTGGTAACATCGACGGATTGAATGGTGTATTTTGATACTCCAAATCCACCACTACACCACCAACATTCGGGAAAAATAATTTTCCGAACGCATCTTTGCGTATAAAATTTTGATTATAATAGTTTTTGATACTTAATGTCGTATCTAATACTTCTGGTTTTCTACCATTTGTCCAAAACTTATAATCGTCGATTTTGGTTTTATAATATGTAACCGAATCATTTGTTGATGATCCTTTTAATGGTTTTAAAACTTTTATCGAATCCTCTTGAGCCTGCGCTACAATAGCTCCTAATAAAAATAAACCAATGATTGTTTTTTTCATCCTGTTGAATAAATCCTTACAAAAGTAATCTAAAATTGAGAGATACAAAAAAACCCACTTATTTCTAAGTGGGCAAATGTTATAAAAATGTTTAATTCGTTAGTTTATTTCCATAAAGGATGTTGAGACATATTTGGATTTCTTGTTCTCTCATCCAATGCTACAGGTAATACCCATAACTTGTTAGACGGTTCTAAAGTACAATTTAAACAATTTGTTTTACGATTAAATCCTAATTTATTTCTTTTTAGATCAAAGAAACGATGACCTTCACCAATAAATTCTTTTTGTTTATCCAATAAAATAGCTGTTAAGGCATCTCCTGAATATGCTGAAGCACCACGTTCTGCAGCATGTTCATTTAATAAAGTTAAAGCAGCTATTGACTCCCCTTTCTTAGCTAAAGCTTCCATAACTATATATTTTGCTTCTGTATATCTGAATACTTTTACATTCATCATATAGTTTCCTTCAGATGAGTTTCTTGGCCATTTTCTTAGCCAAACTCCTTTGTTAGGTTCGTCCGACGCAGGAGTTCCAGCTGTATTAAACAACGTCTTTCTTACATCTCCATCATCATATAAATCAAAAACCCATTTCCTCGCAAGTAAACTTCTCTGATTCCCTGAATTTGAATAAAAAGAACCTAAATGAGTATTAACACCTAAATTATATTGATTTGTTTGCTCTACCTCAAATATTGTTTCTGGTTGTTGTTCAGATACTGCGATATCAGGTGTAGAAAAATATGCTAATAGCTTATTTCCAGCAATAGGAGCTTGAACAGCTAATACTTCATTTGCTAAAGCTATAGCTTTGTCATAATCTCCCGAAGCTCCTCTTGTTAAATAAACCTTAGATAAAAGAAACTTTCCAACTATAGGAGAAAAGAATGTCTTTTTACCTTGTCTATAATTAGGATCCATTTCATTGATTCCTTCTGTAAAATCTTTAATAATTTGATCATACACCTGACCAACTGATGATCTTGGAGAAGCCAAATTTGGATCAAAAGGGCCTATATTTAATGGAACTCCATAGGCTTCATATTGTGTATCAGAAGAAGAATAATATTGTAAAAGTGTAAAATATGATGCTGCTCTTAATAATTTAGCCTCTCCTTTTAAACTTTTTACTCTATCCGTTTTTGGTAAATTTTCTTCATTTATAACAATATTTGCCATAATGATTGCATCATAAGCTTCATTCCAAATACCAAAACCTGTGTCAGGAAACCAATTTAATCCTTGTTGAGTTAAAAAATATCCATTATTGGTATTACTTACAAAAACATTATCAGATACAATATCGTTAAAGACTAATACACCACTACCATACATACTACCTCCTCCATAATATTTATATATAGAATTAGTTGTATATTCTAGTTTATTCTCACTTTCTATATTACCATTAAAAACATCCCCTATAACAGGTTCTAATTCTAAATCATCTTTATCACAACTTTGTAGAAAAAGAAAACCGAAAGAAAGCATTGCTATTTTTAATATATTTTTATTTTTCATTTTTTTTCATTTAAATGATTAGAAATCTAATACTATACCTAAAGAAATACTTTTAAATATAGGTGCTGTATTATCATACAATCCTTTACCTCTCCAACCGGCAGCAGCATTTGAGTTTGATTCTGGATCAAATGTCAAATCTTTATCAAATACATAAGTCCATAGGTTAACACCTTTCACATAAACTGTTAAGTTATCTAATCCTGTCTGTTGTTTAAATTTATCACCAAAAGAATAAGCTAACTTAGCTTCTTTAAGTCTTATGTGATCACCATCAAACATCCATCGAGAAGAAGGAGCTTCCGTTCCGTTTGCTTGATTTGCGACCTGTTTAGGATTAGATGCATTTCTATTGTCTTCTGTCCAGCTATTATATAATGCGTCTGATATTTGAGTTGTACTCATACTAGAACCATCTGATAATGTATAGTTTTGCCAACGATTGTGTACTGCGTACTCAAATTGTCCTGTAAAGAATAAAGAAAGTGAAAGTCCTTTAAAAGAAAACTCATTTTTCAAACCTGCTAAATATTTAGGGAATGCTGATTTTCCCATAAATACCCTTTCTGCCTCTGTTCTTTTATATACAATTTCAGATTTTGTTCCGTCTTTCCACCATCCACCTCTACCAGTTTCAGGATCAACTCCAGCCCATAAAAATGTATAATACTCACCTACTTCATGTCCTTCTTTTAGTACACGCATACTGTTAGAAGTTCCATCTAACTCGTAGTAATCTGAGTCTTCAAATAACTTTTCTAATCTATTCTTATTATAAGAGAAGTTTCCATAAATATTCCATTTAAAATCTTTATTTATTGGATTTGCGTTAACCGTAAGTTCAACTCCTTTATTAGATATTTTACCAACATTTGTGAATCTTCCTGATGGCTCTGGATTAGAAGAAGGAATCAATCCAGCAGAATATATTGCTTCTACGGAATTTCTCTGATAAACATCAACTGTAAAGTTTAAAGCATTTTTCAAAATACCGAAATCTAGCCCAACATTCCATTGTTTTGATATTTCCCACTGTAAATCAGGATCTCCAACTGTTCCTATCTGGTTAGTTGGATCTGCTCCATATTGACCTACTGACATCACAGAATATGCATTATATTGAGGACCCCATGAATCTGCATACGGAATATTACCAATTTCACCATAATTAGCTCTTAAAGTAAAATTTGATAAAAAGCTATCTCTTAAAAAGCTTTCTTTTGTTGCATTCCAAGATCCTCCAACAGACCAAAATGTTCCAGATTTATCATTCAATCCCAAAGTAGAATTAGAATCTCTACGTAGTTGTCCTGACAATGTATATTTACCATCAAAAATATAATTTACCCTAGAAAAGTATGAAATCTGTTTCCACTGATAAACAAACTCCTCTGTTCCAACCGTTTCCTGATTTGCATAATTAAAATATGGGCGAGGCTCTGAGAATTGAGTTCCAGATGTATATAATTGATCATATTTATGCTCTTGATATTCCATCCCAACATAAACTTGCAAATCATGTTTGTCTGCAAATTTATTTCGATAAGACACAGAGTTTTGCCAGTTCCAGTCCCATGCAAAAGTTTTTGTTGCTTGCAATGCACCTTCATTTGCAAGACCATCACCTACAGAAGGATCCCACCACGCTCTCTCATTCAAAGTTTGATACTGAGTTCCAAACAATGAAAAGAAATAGAAATTTTTTGCAAATTGATATTCAGCATTTAAAGAAGCTAAATAAGTGGAGATATCTCCTGTTGTAAAATCTTTTTCTAAAATCCCCAACGGATTAAAATTTTCATTTCCAGGAATTGATTGATTTAAAGAACCGTCTGAGTTATATACAGGAGCTGTAGGAACAAGATTCCAACGTGCATTCCATGGATTTCTAAAAGATCCACCATCATAATATGTTACTCTATCAACATGTGTATAATTAACATTAAGTCCTAATGTTAATTTATCTTCTATCTTATGATCAATAGCAGCATTAATAGATATTCTATCAAAATTTGTATTTAAAATTAGCGGTTTATTATTGTAATAAGATCCACCTATTCTAAATGAAGTATTTTCACCTCCTCCTGCTGCTGCGAAATTATAAGTTCTGACAGTAGATTGACTTCTTGTTATAACATCTGTCCAGTCAGTATCTGTTACTCCGTCATAATTTAAAAAATTATTAGTAAAATAATTTTTGGCTTCAGCTAATGAAGAATAGTTACCTGTGTTAAAATTGGCAAGAGCTCCCCATTCTATATATTCACTAGCATTCATCC
Organism: Empedobacter falsenii; assembly: GCF_013488205.1. Lineage (NCBI taxonomy): Bacteria > Pseudomonadati > Bacteroidota > Flavobacteriia > Flavobacteriales > Weeksellaceae > Empedobacter > Empedobacter falsenii. Next base: position 3,215,999 of record NZ_CP040908.1, read on the forward strand.
AACGTTGCTTATCGTAAGCAATATTCTGGATTGCCATATCAGTTGCAAAATTAAATCTAGTTTTCTGATTATAGCGACCTTTCTTTGTTGTAATTACAATTACTCCATTTGCTCCTCGAGCCCCATACAAAGCTGTAGCAGAAGCGTCTTTCAAAACAGATACCGATTCAATAGAATTTGGATCGATAGAAGCTAAAGGATTCCACGACTCCATTAAACCTGCATTATCTGATCCTTTACCTACAACAACTCCATCAATTACATACAATGGGTTTGGAGTCCCTACCAAGGAACCTACACCACGAATCGTAATAAGATTGGCAGACCCTGGATCTCCTGAATTTGTAGAAAACACTAATCCAGCTACACGGCCATTTAATACCTCATCAATAGAAGAAGTAGGAGCTAATTCAAAATCTTCTTTTTTAACAATATCATAGGCTCCAATCTTTTGAGCAGCATCCATTTTAATACCCCCTACTAGAGTTACCGTACCTAACTCAATATTCTCTGATGCTTTGGAAATAAATTTAATATCACCTAGGGTTGTAGAAGTAACTTTAACAATTTTTTCTTCTCCACTAGAATCAATAATTTTTAATGTATCACCAACTTTTGCATCTACATTGAAGTTTCCGTTTCCATCAGTAAAAACCGAAGTTCCTGTTCTTGTAACAATAACCTCAGCTTCTTCCATTGGAAAACCATTTGAGTCTTTTAAAACTCCTTTTACTTGGGCATAAGCTAAACCTCCCATCAAAAACATTGATAGAATACCCAAAGAAGTAAACCTTCTCCTCATATTATGTTAATTTTTAGTGCTAATTATAACAAATATGATAAATAAATACTTATAATGCAAATATTTTGTTAAATTTTATTTAAACAAAACAAAAAAACCACTTATTTCTAAGTGGCTTAATTATAATACTATATTAATTTTAACTTATTTTAAAAACTAAAAGTAGTACCATCAGCGCCGTCTTTTAGTTGGATACCTAATGCACTTAATTGATCACGAATCTGATCTGATAAAGCCCAATTTTTATCCACACGTGCTTGATTACGCATTTCGATTAGCATTTTTACAACACCATCTAATTTATCAGAACTTTCGTTTGCAGCCTCTGTATCTAAACCTAAAACATCATGAACAAAACCATTCATAATCGCCTTTAAGCGCTCTAAATCTTCTGCTGTAATATTCTCGAAACTATCTTTGATTGAATTAATCATTTTCACTGCATCAAACAAATGTGCAATCAATATTGGCGTATTGAAATCATCATCCATTGCTGTGTATAATTTCGTTTCTAACTCATCAATATTAACGGTAGAAATTTTCTTTGGTGTAATTGTTTCTAATGTTTTTAATGCTTCAACCAAACGATTATATCCTTTTTCTGAAGCTAACATTGCATCATTCGAAATATCTAAAACACTGCGATAATGCGCTTGTAAGAAACAAAAACGTACAACAGCAGGATGAAATGGTTTTTCGAAGAAATCATTTTCACCATTCACTAATTGCATTGGCAAAATGTAATTTCCTGTCGATTTACTCATACGCTGACCATTCATCGTCAACATATTGGCATGCATCCAATATTTTACTGGTTCGTGACCGTTAGAACCTTTTGCTTGGGCAATTTCACATTCGTGGTGAGGAAATTTAAGATCCATTCCACCCCCGTGAATATCGAAATAATCGCCAAGATATTTTGTGCTCATCACTGTACATTCTAAGTGCCAACCAGGGAAACCATCTCCCCAAGGTGAAGCCCAACGCATAATGTGAGCAGGCGAAGCATTTTTCCAAAGTGCAAAATCCACAGGATTTTTCTTCTCTCCTTGTCCGTCTAAATCTCTTGTATTATTGATTAATTCTTCGATGTTACGGTTACTCAATTCACCATAATCAAGTCCTTTTTTGTTGTATGCTTCGACATCAAAATAAACTGATCCATTTACTTCGTAAGCAAATCCTAAATCAATTAATTTCTCCGCTAAAGCAATTTGTTCTAAAATATGACCCGTTGCTGTAGGCTCGATTGTTGGAGGTAATAAATTAAATTTCTCTAAAACTTTATGAAAATCAACCGTATATTTCTGTACGATTTCCATTGGTTCTAATTTCTCTAATTTAGATTGTTTTACAAAACGATCATTTTCTACATTTCCGTCATCTGTTAAATGCCCTGCATCAGTAATATTACGAACATAACGAACTTTGTAACCCAAAAATTTTAGGTAACGATAAATCATATCAAATGACATAAACGTACGCACATTCCCAAGATGCACATTACTGTAAACGGTAGGTCCACAAACATACATTCCAACATTATCTTGATTAATTGGTTCGAACGTTTCTTTCTGTCCCGTTAAGGAATTATGTAATTTTAATTGATTTTCTTTTACCATTTTATAGGATTTATATTTTAAACATTAAAAGTAGTTTTCATTCCGATGTACGAAATAAACTCTTTTCTTAATTGCTCATTATCTTTAAATGCTCCACCATATTCGGCAGTTACTGTACTTGATTCGATATCTTTGATTCCGCGCGAATTTACACACAAATGTTTCGCATCGATAATACATGCTACATCGTCTGTACCTAACGCTTCTTGCATTGCTTTCACAATTTGCATTGTCAAACGCTCTTGTACTTGCGGACGTTTTGCATAATATTCTACAATACGATTCATTTTAGACAATCCGATTACTTTCCCTTTCGAGATGTAACCAACATGTGCACGTCCAACGATTGGTAAAAAGTGATGCTCGCAAGTTGAATAAACCACGATATCTTTTTCAACCAACATTTGATTGTAGTTATATTTATTTTCGAAAGTTGACATTCCAGGCTTACGCTCTGGCAATAAACCACCAAAAATCTCTTTTACGAACATTTTCGCAACACGTTTTGGCGTTCCTTTCAAACTATCATCTGTTAAATCTAAGCCTAAAGTTTCCATGATGTTACGGAAATCCGCTTCTATCTTTTCCACTTTTTCTTCAGCAGACAACTCAAAGGCATCAGCTCTCAAAGGCGTTTCTAAGTTTGCTGAAATATGGTCGTCCCCCATTTCGTCATGAAGATGTTTATCACACATTACATAAAAATTTTAGCAAATTTATAAAAGATAGTGTTATAAAACCTTATCAAATCTCAATTTATTACATCTGAAATGATTTCTATCTTTTATCAAATCAATGAAAAGATTATCTTTGAAGTATCACAAATTCGAAAAAATGATCAAGAAAACTTACGGTATCGATTTTCTTTCGTTCGAGGATTACAAAGGAATCAAAGAAGGAAACATCGAAATTGAACTTAATGAAGCGAGTAAACAACAAATCTTAAAATCGCAACAAAACGTTGCTAAAATAGTTGCTTCTGGTCAAACAGTTTATGGAATTAACACTGGTTTTGGACCACTTTGCGACACTAAAATTTCGGAAGAAGAAACGCGTCAACTTCAATATAATTTATTAATCAGTCATGCGGTTGGTGTTGGAAATCCAATCAAGAAAGAAATTTCTAAAACCATGTTAATTGCAAAAGCACATGCTTTATCAAAAGGATATTCTGGTGTGACTTTAGATGTTGTGGAACGAATTTTATTAATGGTCGAAAAAGATATTATTCCGGTCGTTCCTGAAAAAGGATCTGTTGGAGCATCTGGAGATTTAGCGCCATTATCACATTTATTTTTACCATTAATTGGTGAAGGAAAAGTTTGGGATGGCGATACAATTGTTTCGACAAAAGAAGCTTTGACTAAACATAATTTACAACCTTTACATCTTTCTGCAAAAGAAGGTTTAGGATTAATCAACGGAACACAATTCATTTTATCTCATGCGTTAAATGGCTTAGAAAAATTCGAATATTTATTGAATTTAGCTGACGTTGCGGGTGCTTTATCATTAGAAGCTTACGAAGGTTCTCCCCGTCCATTCGAAGAAGAATTACATCAAGTTCGTCCATTCAAAGGAACTTTATTGGTTGCAGAACGTATGCGAAATTTATTGAAAGGTTCTGAAATTGCTTTCTCTCATGCAGAATGTGGTCGTGTACAAGATCCATATTCATTGCGTTGTATGCCTCAAGTTCATGGTGCATCACGAAATGCATTTTTTCATTTACAAGAATTAGCTGAAATCGAATTAAATTCTGTAACAGATAATCCAATTGTTGTTTCGGACGAAGAAGCCATTTCAGGTGGGAATTTCCACGGACAACCATTAGCAATGGTATTAGATTACGCTACAATTGCTGCTTCTGAATTAGGAAATATTTCGGATCGTCGTCAATATTTATTAATCGAAGGAAAATATGGTTTACCAAAATTATTAACAGAAAGCTCTGGTTTAAATTCTGGTTTCATGATTCCTCAATATACCTCAGCCGCACTTTGTACAGAAAACAAAACATTATGTTTTCCTGCATCGGCAGATAGTATTCCGACTTCTTTGGGACAAGAAGATCATGTTTCGATGGGAAGTATTTCTGGACGAAAATTCAACCAAGTTTTAGACAATGTAGAACGTATTTTAGCAATCGAATTAATGTACGCTTGTCAAGGTTTAGAATTTAGAAGACCTCGTAAAACAAGTGCTTTCTTAGAAGAAGTTTTTACAAAAGTTCGTTCAGTTAGTCCAAAATTAGAAGATGATCGTTTGATTGGAGATGATATCAACAATATTATTGATTTATTACAAACAGAAGATTTCAAGAAATTAATTTTAAGTTTCTAAGTTATCCTTGTCATCCAGAGCCTGTCGAAGGATAAGCTATTATAATGTAGATAATTTACTATAATTAGAAAAACTCTTCGACAAGCTCAGAGTGACAATTACAACAACGACAGTCAAGTAAATGTCATTCCGACGAATGGAGGAATCTTTTAAAAATTAGAAATAAAAAGAATGGATATTTTACAAGCTATCTTAGATTTTTTTAGTGTTACAAGTTATAAAAGTGATAATTCTAAAAAAGACAAAGCAGTACTTTTTTTAATGATTTCTACTTTTTTATCTATTGCTCTTTTATTTTCTGTAAACTCAATTTATGAAAAAAATAATATTTTACTAATCATAGTTTTATTGATTATTTTCAGTTTAATATTAAGTATTTTAATTATTCTTAGTTTAATCAAATTAAAAATAATTCAACCAACAAACTTTAGTAATTTTATATTATATCTCGTTGGTTTAATATTATTTATTGGAAGTTCAACTTTATTTTTTATTGATTATTTTAAAATTATTAATTAAAAATCTAATGTTCAAATTCGATAAAAAATCATTCAGCATAGCAATTATTATCTTTTTGATTGAAGTAATTATTGCGTTATACATCAAAGACAAAATCATTCGTCCTTTTGTTGGCGATATTTTAGTCGTGATTTTCATTTACTATTTTATCAAAGCATTTATCAACACAAAAGCGATTAACATTGCAATTTTTACATTGTTTTTTTCTTTTATTGTAGAGATTTTACAATATTTCAATTTTGTAGAAATGATTGGCTTAGGACATAACAAAGCGGCTCGAATAATCATCGGAACATCATTTTCGTGGATTGATTTACTATGTTATTTTGTCGGATTTATCCTATTATTTTTTATTGATAAAGATTTGAAGAAAAAAAATGTAATTTGAACGAGATTCCTCGACAAGTTCAGAATAACAACAAAAAATCTTAAAACTTATAACGTTTAACGCAAAACATAAAAACACAAAAAAAATGACTTTTCAAGAACAAATAAAACAAGGTATTCCTTCTGTTTTACCTCAAAAAAAAGAAAGAGATCCTAATATAAGTCACGCCCCTAAGCGTAAAGAAATATTATCGGAAGACGAAAAAAAATTAGCGCTTAAAAATGCATTGCGTTATTTCGAACCAAAAGATCATGCTGAATTAATTCCAGAATTTAAGCAAGAATTAGAAGATTTCGGACGTATTTATATGTATCGTTTGATGCCTGATTACAAAATTTTTGCTCGCCCAATTACAGATTATCCAGGAAATTCGGAACAAGCAAAAGCAATTCAATTAATGATTCAAAATAATTTGGATCATGCAGTTGCACAACATCCTGAAGAATTGATTACTTATGGAGGAAATGGCGCGGTTTTCCAGAACTGGGCGCAATATCTTTTAACGATGAAATATTTGTCAGAAATGACAGATGAGCAAACCTTAGTGATGTATTCTGGACATCCAATGGGTTTATTTCCTTCACACAAAAATGCTCCGCGCGTTGTCGTTACGAATGGAATGGTGATTCCTAATTATTCGAAACCGGATGATTGGGAAAAGATGAATGCGTTAGGTGTTTCTCAATACGGGCAAATGACCGCAGGAAGTTATATGTACATTGGTCCGCAAGGAATTGTTCATGGAACAACGATTACCGTTTTGAATGGTTGTCGCAAAATCGATAATGAAGGTACGGCAGGAAAATTATTTGTTACGGCTGGCTTAGGTGGAATGTCTGGCGCGCAACCGAAAGCGGGAAATATCGCAGGTGTTGTTTCTGTAACTGCCGAAGTGAATCCTGCTGCGACTTACAAACGTCACGAACAAGGTTGGGTAGATGAGGTAATTACTGATTTGGATGAATTAGTTGCTCGTGTTCGCGAAGCCAAAGAAAATAAAGAAGTTGTTTCGATTGCTTATGATGGAAATGTGGTGGATGTTTGGGAAAAATTTGACCAAGAAAATCTATACATTGACTTAGGTTCAGATCAAACATCTTTGCATAATCCTTGGGCGGGCGGTTATTACCCTGTTGGATTATCATTTGACGAAGCCAATGAAATGATGGCAAATAATCCTGAATTATTCAAAGAAAAAGTACAAGAATCGCTTCGTCGTCATGCAGATTCTGTCAACAAACATACTGCAAAAGGAACGTATTTCTTCGATTATGGAAATGCCTTTTTATTAGAAGCTTCTCGTGCTGGAGCAGATGTAATGGCTGAAAATAATATCGATTTTAAATACCCTTCTTATGTTCAAGATATTATGGGACCAATGTGTTTCGATTTCGGATTCGGACCATTCCGTTGGGTTTGTACATCTGGAAAACCAGAAGATTTACAAAAAACAGATGAAATTGCTTGTCAAGTTTTAGAAGAAATCATGCAACATTCTCCGAAGGAAATTCAGCAACAAATGCAAGATAATATTACGTGGATAAAAGGAGCACAAGAAAACAAATTGGTTGTTGGATCTCAAGCACGTATTTTATATGCTGATGCTGAAGGAAGAATTAAAATTGCGAAAGCTTTCAACGATGCTATTGCGAAAGGTGAAATCGGAGCAGTTGTTTTAGGACGTGATCATCATGATGTTTCTGGAACAGATTCTCCTTTCCGTGAAACATCTAATATTTATGATGGCTCAAAATTCACAGCTGATATGGCGATTCACAATGTCATTGGCGACAGTTTCCGTGGTGCAACTTGGGTTTCTATTCACAACGGCGGAGGCGTTGGTTGGGGAGAAGTAATCAATGGAGGTTTCGGAATGTTGCTAGACGGTTCTTCAGATGCTGAACAACGTTTAAAATCAATGTTGCATTGGGATGTGAACAATGGAATTGCTCGTCGCTCTTGGGCAAGAAACGAAGAAGCTATTTTTGCGATAAAACGCGCAATGGAAGAAGAACCATTATTAAAAGTTACTTTACCAAATATCATTGATGAAGATTTATTATAATGATTAACTTCAAACTATAAAAGCATCTCAATTGAGATGCTTTTATAGTTTTAATAACTTAATGCGATCCTGAAACGAGTTCAGGATGACTTTACTTATATCTAAAATCATTCATAATCAAGTAAATCACTTCTTAACCTACATCAATATAATCAACTATTTAGCTTCGTAAATTTGTATAACAAAAATAAAAACATAGAAAAAAATCATTATGAATACAAAAAATATAGAAGCAGTAATTGCGCCAAGAGAGCCACATTTTGTAGGAGACGGTTTTAGAGTTCATAACTTCATTCCAAGTGGATATAATTTAGATATGAGAAGAACGGATCCATTTATTATGTTAGATTACAATTCAAAATTTCATTTTCCAGCAACAGACAAACCAAAAGGTGTTGGCGTGCATCCACACCGTGGTTTCGAAACTGTAACTATTGCTTATGAAGGAAGCGTTTCTCATCATGATAGTTCTGGAGGAGGAGGAACAATTCATCAAGGAGATGTACAATGGATGACAGCAGCTTCTGGTGTTTTACACAAAGAATATCATGCAGAAGAATTTTATAAACAAGGTGGAATTTTTCAAATGGTTCAATTGTGGGTAAATCTTCCTGCAAAAGACAAAATGAGCGCACCAAAATATCAAGCAATTGAACATAAAGATATTCCAACTGTAGAAGTTGAAAATGGTTTTATCGAAGTTATTGCTGGTGAATATAACCAAACAAAAGGTGCTGCATCAACATTTTCTCCTGTTAATATGCTGAATGCAAAATTGAATGAAGGCGGAAAAGCTAATTTTAGTTTTCCTGCAAATTACAATACCGTTTTATTAGTTATTGATGGAGAAGTAAAAGTGAACAACCAAGAAATTGTTCCAACTGATCACTTATTATTGTTTACAAATGAAGGCGAAGATTTCTCAATTGAAGCAACAGAAAATAGTGTGGTATTAATTTTGAGTGGAGAACCTCTTAATGAGCCAATAGCTTCTTATGGTCCTTTTGTGATGAATACACAAGAGCAAATTCGCGAAGCTTTTGAGGATTTTAATAACGGAAAATTTGGTACTTTAGAAGATTAATAAACAACTTAAAAAATAAAACTCATGGAAATTAAACAAATTGATGATAAGAAAAATGGTGCTTTTGTCGTTTTAGATGGCGATAAAAAAGCTGGAGAAATGGCTTACGTTTGGGCTGGTAATGATAAAATTATTATCGATCATACAGAGGTTGACGAAGCATATGGTGGACAAGGTGTTGGTAAAAAAGCTTTATTAGCCTTAGTAGATTGGGTGAGAAAAGATAATATCAAAGTAATTCCTTTATGTCCTTTCGCAAAGGCACAGTTTGATAAAAATCCAGAAATTAGAGACGTTTTATCATAAAAAAACAAAAGGCTATTCGATTAGAATAGCCTTTTTTCATTATTAGTGTTAATTCGTCAAAGATTTATTTAATCTTTGATGATTTTTTGTGTAACAATTCCTTCAGTAGTCTCAATATTTATTATATAAACTCCTTTTGGTAAATGAGAAACATTAACCTGAGGATTCATTTTATTTAATTGTTTATTGTAAACTTCTTGCCCAGCCATATTAATAATTCTTACATTTTTTACCATTGATTTAGAATCGATTGATAAAATATTTTTAACTGGATTTGGATAGATTTTAAGATCTTTTGAATTTATATCAGACATCCCTAAATTTTCTATAAAATTAACCGAGTAATCTTCACTTTGTCCATAAGCATAAGTAGTAGAGCAAGGGTTATCTGGTACCAATCTATATGTCTTCATAATACGCATACGCGTTTTACCTAATTTAGCATTCTCAGGAAGAGTTACTGATTTTGTAACAGTTTTACCATCTGCTCCTGTAGAACCTGTAATTGCACCAACATAATATCCTTCAGTATCTGGATTGAATATTCCATCTTGATTTAAGTCAAAGTAAACAACAAACTCACTAGTTTCTGTTATTCCATTTGTATTTCCTGCTACTGTAATATCGTATGTACCTCCTTGTTTTAAATCTGTCGATTGATCTAAAAAATATTCGTTCTCATTTGCTGTTACATAATTGGTTGTAGTATTATCAATCGTACCAATTTTTACTTTTGTAATAGGTTCTACAATCGCTGTAAATCTAGGTGTACAATAAGAATCTTTTACATAGACTTTGAATGATGCTGAATTAATTACTTTACCTTCAGCATCAACTAAATTGTAAGCAACCGTTGTAATTCCCATAGGAAATTTAGCTCCTGACTCTAAACCATTCACTAAAACTAATTTATAATCTGGACAATCAGAAGTAACTTCATAATTCACCGCAACAGAAGTTTCTCCTAATTTTGATTGAACTTCAATATCAGATGGAACAGTTATATTACATTCCTTTGTATCGAAATAACCATTCAATTTCACTATCCAACCAGGAACAAGATTTCCATTTCCAATTTCATTTCCTCCAATAAAATCCCCATTTTCAGAAACGACACTTGCTGTTCCTAATTTTCCTCCTGGAATTGTGACTTCTATCCCTTGCTCTATTAATAGATCCTTGATTAATTTTGGCTGATCTCCTAGAGAAGAATGATAAATAATAGCATCACGATCAGAAACCATATTTTGAACATATCCTACCAAAATTCCATTTGAAGAACTTATAAAAGTTCCTGTTCTATAACCTGCTGGTAAATCAAATATTTTATATTCGTTTGTATTTAAATTATACATAAATGGTTTTAAACCTACCTCTCCCACTGCAATACCATTATCGTCTACATGCCAAATATGATTATTTATAGGAATAGCATAATCTGTTAGTAGTTTTTCTAACTGACCATCTTTTTTTATAACTGCTAACTCTCTAAAAGTTCCATTAAGATCAGCATCAATCCAACCAACAGTTGTCCCTTCATTATTTACACTATAACCAGCTCCGTATTTGTATCCATTAGGAATTATATTTTTTAATTCTTTTGTTTGAATATCATAGATAAAAGGTACGGATTTCATCTGTCCTACAATATAGCGTCCATTACTACTTATAGAATATACAGTAACTGCATCATCTTTAACTAAATTAGGAAAAACTCCTGTTGAAACCCATTCAGTTGTTCCAGCTAATTTATATACAGGATGAACTAAATCATTAATTTTACTTGTTCCAACGATATCTCCCTTTTCATTCATATTCGCATAACTGATGATACCATTATCTATTTTAACAAATGAATTTGTTTCATAATTATAAGTGTATCCAATCATAACGGCATTACCATTGTTAGCTATGCCTCGAATTCCTGACCTAGGAATATCCATTGCTCTAAGTTCCATCTTTTGCGCATATAAACTAGAAGATATAAAGAGTAAAGCAATAAATTTTTCAAGAATAAAATTTCTTCTCATGTTTTGTAATTTTTATCAAATGAAAACAAATATTAAAAAAAATCACAATACAGCTATACTAATATTCGTGAATTTCAAATCTATTTTCCGAATAAATAAAACTTAAAATATTGATAATCTGCAAAATACAAAACAAACAATTATTTACAATTTTATAATTCATTCGATTAATATCCCACTGCTTTGTCGTCTCCGCGTGGATCTGCACCAGCTTGATATGTTCCGTCTTTGTTGACCAAAATTCCTTCTACACGTCCATAAGGTTTACGCTCTTTCAACGTATAGCCTTTTTGTTTTAACGATTCACGAACGTTTTCTGAAATTGCATTTGGTTCGTAATCGATTTGATCTGGTAACCATTGATGATGAAATCTTGGTGCTGCAACAGCTTCTTGCATCGTCATTCCGAAATCAACAACATTCAAAATTGCTTGAAAAACAGACGTAATAATTGTAGAACCACCTGGTGTTCCCACAACCATAAACAATTTACCATCTTTCTCTAAAATCGAAGGCGTCATCGAACTTAACATTCTTTTCGAAGGCTCTATCGCATTGGCTTTTCCTCCAACCAAACCATACAAATTTGGTGTACCTGGTTTTACAGAAAAATCATCCATTTCATCATTCAACAAAAAACCTGCACCTTCTACAACAACCAAAGATCCGTACGAATTATTCAACGTTGTGGTTACAGAAGCCGCATTTCCATCTTTATCAACAATCACATAATGCGTCGTTTCCATCGATTCTTTACCGATTATTTCACCCGCTTTGATTGCTGAACTTGATGTTGCTTTATCAAACGAAAAATCTTTCATTCGATTCACATTATAACTTTTATCTAATAATTGTTTTTGCGGAACTTTTATAAAATCTGGATCACCTAAATGCTCTGCGCGATCTGCATAAACGCGACGCTCTGCTTCTACCATCACTTGAATTGTAGAATCTGCCTGAAATCCCCATTTATTAATTGGATAATCTTCGATTGATTGAAATAACGAAACCAACGCAATTCCTCCACTTGAAGGCGGCGGCATCGAAATCACTTTAAGACCTTTATAATTTCCAGAAACTGGCGTTCTCCAAACCGATTGATATTCTTTTAAATCTTCGTGCGAAATAATTCCATTCCCACGTTTCATTTCTTTTACAATTAAATCGGCTGTTTTTCCTTCATAAAAACCAGCTCGACCTTTTTGCTGAATTAATTTTAACGTATTAGCTAAATCTTTTTGAATTAGTAAATCACCTTCTTTCCAAGATGATTTAGACGTTAAAGCATTCGTTTTTGAATTATATTTTACAAAATCATTATGCTTATTTGTCAGTTCGCTCGCTTGTTGCTTTGTTATTTTAAATCCTTTTTGAGCTAAATTAATAGCTGGCTGAACTAATTCTTTCCAATTTAATTTACCATACTTTTCATGCGCTTTTACCATTCCGTCGACAGTTCCGGGAACACCTGCAGCAAATTGTCCATACAAACTAAGATCAGTAATTGCATTGCCGTTTTTGTCCCAATACATATCTTCACTCGCTTTCAAAGGTGCTTTTTCACGATAATCTAACGCATCAGTCTTTCCTTTTGCATCACGATAAACCAAAAATCCACCGCCACCAATATTTCCTGCATTTGGATAAACAACCGCCAACGCAAACTGAACTGCAATTGAAGCGTCAATCGCATTTCCACCTTTTTTCAGAATTTCAACTCCAACTTTTGAAGCTTCGGGATGAGCCGTTACAACAACTCCATTTTTGTAAGATTCTTGCGCATTCAGCTGAATAATCGCGAAGAAAGAAACTATAATAAATGATATTTTTTTCATAAAATCGATTTAAACAAAAATACCAAACCTTCATCAATTAAGACAAAGATTTGGTAAAACATATAAACTATTTAAATTATAAACTTAATGATAAACGAGCGAAAGCAAAGCGTCCTCCAGTTCCGAATTGTTGTCCAGTACGTGAATACACAAAATATCCTGCTCCTCTATTTCCTCCAATTTTCGTTTCATCAGGATAAATATCAAATAAATTATTTGCACCGATTGTTAACGAAATATTTTTGTTGAAAGCATAGCCGAAACTCAAATCTGTTACAACTTTTCCGCTAAAAGTTTGCGAATCTGCCACCGTATTTGTCGCCGCATCAACCTCTCCGAAATACACATTTCTTAAGTAAACATTCCATTTATCCAATGAATAATTCAGTGATAAATTGATTTTTGTACGAGGAATAGCTGATTCTAAATAAATACGACTCGAACGATCAAAATAAGTAGACTCTTTTCCTTTTAATAAATCCGAAGCATGAACGTCGCCCACAACATTTGTTTTACTAAAAGTCGCCGATAAATCTCCACGTAATTTTCCTGCGCCTAAACGATCTTGATACGTCAAAACAACATCTATTCCTTTGGTTTCAGTATCAATTGCATTTGCGAAGAAACGAGCCGAAGTTGCATTTGCTTGTTGCAATAATTCGTAAATCTCTTTGTCTTGAGCTGATGCATTTGCTGCATTGCTTCCTGTGAAAGATCCTGTGTAAATGATTCGGTCATCAATTCTGATGAAATATCCATCAACACTCAATTTGAATTTTCCCCAATTTGCCGTTGCTCCAGCCGAAACTGATTTCGATTTTTCTTCGTTCAATTGTGGAATTCCTAATAATTTTGCAGCACGACTATCGTTTGTAAAAGTTCCTGAATTAGAAATTGCTCCATCTAAGAATAAACTTGAAGTTGCGCTAAAATATAATTGATGTAAAGATGGTGCTCTAAATCCTGTACTTGCAGCCGCTCTCAACACATAGTTTCCTAATTTGTATCGAGTCGAAATTTTTCCATTTAACGTTGATCCAAAATCTGAATAATCTTCGTAACGTAACGCAGCAGCTACTAAGAAATCTTTCGTAAAATTAAATTCAGTATCTAAATACGCCGCAACAGAATGACGATTCGCATTGACTTCGTTCGCTGGTAAAAAACCAGGAAAAGCTTGCGCTCCACCTGCTAAAGCAGTACCATTTGCAGCAAATAAAGTATTGATATTTCCATTAAAATCTTGTACATAAATTGGCTTTCCATTTCCGTCTACACCAATTTGACGAACTTTACCATAATTCGCATAAGATGATTCTTCACCTCCTACTATTTGATAATTTTCATAACGAAATTCTGCACCAAAAGCGACATTAATTCCAGCTAAAACATCATCAAAAAAACGCGTAAAATCTAGGTTGGTTGTATTCTGCGTAAAACGATATCCACCAGCTTCAAAAGATGTTGGCGAAGATTCTTTCATCGATGCGTTAACTGTATTTTTGACTCCAAAATCGATGGTATTATTTCCGTATGTATTCGAAAAATCAACTTTCCAACCGTTAATTTCACTACGAATTCCCGCTGCTAAAGAGCGATCGTAATTATTAGTTTGAATTAATGGTAAAAATCCATTTGGATAAATTGACGCTACTGTTTGATGTAACTGAGCAGGCTGACGACGAAAAGCCGCCGATTCACCCAAACGATAATTTAATCCTCCAAATGCATAAATTTCGGTTTTATCTAAAACTGGAAAAAGTGAGTTTATAAAAATTGCTCCTCCTTCATTTTTTGATTGTCCAATGCGCGAAACATAATCAGCTCGCGTTTCTCCACGACGGGCTAATTCCTCCTCTGAAATATCTTTTCCAGTTGGATTTGGATATAAATCTGGTCGATTATAATCTGAGAAAATTGTTCCTGTAAATTCTTTTTGACGATTGAATGGTTGACGTTTGTCGTAAGAACCTGCAACATTTACAAATCCTCCTTTTTCACCCACTTTTACACCATAATTTACATTCGCTTGAAAAGTTTCACCATCAAAATTATCTTCTGCATTTTTCGAAAGATTTCCTCCATACGAAATTGACGCACGTAGTTTATCTGTCGAATCTTCCAAGACAATATTAATCACACCTGCAATCGCATCAGAACCATATTGAGCAGCGGCTCCATCTCGAAGAATTTCAATTCTTTTGATCGCAGAAGTTGGAATCGCATTCAAATCTGTACCAACAGAACCTTTACCAAACGAACCATTAATATTAACCAATGATGTTGTATGACGACGCTTTCCGTTAATCAAAACCAATACTTGATCTGGTCCTAAACCGCGCAAAGAAGCAGGATCGATGTGATCTGTTCCATCAGAAATAACTTGCGTATTCGAGCTAAAAGATGGCGCAACATAATTTAAGATTTGATTCAACGAAACTTGTCCTACATCTTTTGTCACCTCTTTAATATCTATCACATCAACTGGCGTTGAAGAATCTAATTGTGTACGTCCAACTGCTCGCGAACCAATCAAAACGACTTCGCTAAGATCAGTATCCGAATTGATTGATTGCAAAAAGAAATCTAAAGAAACTTCATTTTCATCAAGCACATTAATCGTTTGCGTCGTTGTTGGCTCACCTATTTTTGAAACAATAATTTCATACTTCCCAGGCTCTAACGTTAATTGATATAAACCATCTGCATCTGTTATCGTCGTAATATTTGTTCCTTTTACATTAACCGTTGCTTGATCGATTGGTCCATTTACATCTTCAACCGTACCTGTGACTTTGGTTTGGGCGAATAAAAATGTTCCGCCGAAAAGAGCAGTTAGAAAAAATATTTTTTTGAGTGAGTATAATTTCTTGTTCATATTTACAATTTTAAAAGTCTAGCAAATTTATAGACTTTATAGAATATAAAACAAGTCGTTTTTAAATAAAATAAAAGAAAACTTTAAATTAATGTTAAACAGAGATTCTATTCTGAAAATAAGATTAATAATAGAATATAATTCTATATAACAAGTAGAGTATTGATTTTTATTAAATAAAATTTCATAAAAAAAGGAGCTCAAATTGAGCTCCTTTTAAAATATTTGTTGAGAATTGATTATTTCAATTTCTTTTTAACCTCTACAGTTTCGTAAGCTTCGATAATGTCACCTACTTGAATATCATTGAAGTTTTTGATGTTAAGACCACATTCGTAACCTTTACTAACTTCTTTCACGTCATCTTTGAAACGTTTCAATGAAGCTAATTCACCATCGTGGATCACAACTCCGTCACGAATGATACGAATACTAGAGTTTCTGTAAACTTTACCGTCTAAGACCATACATCCAGCAATAGTACCAACTTTCGTTACTTTGAATGTTTCACGAACTTCAATATTACCAGTTACTTGCTCTTTCAACTCTGGAGATAACATACCTTCCATCGCTTCTTTAATCTCTTCGATCGCAGCATAGATAATTGAGTAAGTTCTAATTTCAACTTCTTCTTTTTCTGCAATATCACGAGCAGATCCACCAGGACGAACATTAAATCCGATAATAATCGCATCTGAAGCAGAAGCTAATAATACGTCAGATTCTGTAATTTGTCCAACTCCTTTGTGTAAGATGTTAACAATAATTTCTTCTGTCGAAAGTTTTTGTAAAGAGTCTGTTAATGCTTCTACAGAACCATCCACGTCCCCTTTCAAGATAATATTCAACTCTTTGAAATCTCCTAAAGCGATACGACGTCCAATCTCATCAAGTGTGATGTGTTTTTGTGTACGAATAGTTTGCTCACGTTGTAATTGATCTCTACGAGTTGCAATTTGTTTCGCTTCGCGTTCGTCTTCGTAAACTTTGAACTTATCACCTGCAGTTGGCGCACCTGCTAATCCTAATATTGTAACTGGTGTTGATGGTCCAGCAACTTTGATATTGTTACCACGCTCATCTAACATTGCACGAACTTTACCATGGTGAGATCCTGCTAATACATAATCTCCGATGTGTAATGTACCTGTTTGTACAATAATTGTCGAAACATATCCACGTCCTTTGTCTAATGCAGCTTCTACAACTGTACCAGAAGCTTTACGTTTTGGATTTGCTTTAAGGTCTAATACCTCAGCTTCTAATAATACTTTTTCTAATAAATCTTCTACTCCTAAACCAGATTTAGCCGAAATTTCTTGAGATTGGTAAGTACCACCCCAGTCTTCAACTAATAAGTTCATTTGAGCTAATTGCTCTTTTACTTTTTCTGGATTAGCTGCTGGTTTATCAACTTTGTTGATTGCGAATACCATTGGTACTCCAGCTGCTTGAGCGTGAGAAATTGCTTCACGTGTTTGTGGCATGATTTGGTCATCGGCCGCAATCACGATAATTGCAATATCCGTTACCTGAGCACCACGAGCACGCATCGCTGTAAAGGCCTCGTGACCTGGTGTATCTAAGAACGCTACACGTTTACCACTTGGCAATGTTACGTTGTACGCACCAATGTGTTGTGTAATACCTCCAGACTCACCAGCAATTACGTTTGCTTTACGAATATAATCTAATAAAGATGTTTTACCGTGGTCAACGTGTCCCATTACAGTTACGATTGGCGCACGAGTTACTAAATCTTCTTCGTTATCGATTTCTTCTTCTTCAGTTGAGATTTCTTCTTCAGCATTAGCAAATACTGCTTCGAATCCGAAATCATCTGCAACTAATTGAATTGTATCCGCTTCAAGACGTTGGTTCATGGTAACCATGATTCCCAATGACATACATGCAGAGATAACTTCTGTAACAGAAACATCCATTAACGAAGCTAATTCGTTAACCGTTACAAATTCTGTTACGTGTAAAGTTTTGTCCATGTCCATTGCTTCTTGCTCTTGCTCAGCAAACTCACGACGTTCTTTACGTTTGTCTCTTCTGTGTTTAGCCCCTTTAGATCCTTTTCCTTTATTAGTAAGTTTATCTAAAGTGTCTTTAATTTGTTTTTTAACATCTTCGTCAGAAAGTTCTACTTGAGGAACTCTTGGTCCACGATTGTTTCCACCTCTAAAGTTTCCACCACCTTGACGATTACCACCTTGTCCGCCTTGACGATTTCCGCCTTGACCTCCTGGGCGATTTCCACCTTGTCCTTGACCACCTTGACGGTTGTTATTATTTCCTCCTCCGTGGTTGTTATTACCACCTTGGCGGTTATTATTATTTCCTCCTCCGTGGTTGTTATTACCACCTTGACGATTGTTATTGTTTCCTCCGTTTTCTCCAGCTTTTGCTACATCTTCTGGTTTAACGTTTTTCTGGATACGTTTGCGCTTTTTCTTGTCAGCAGCGTTATTAGCACCTTTTTGATTCCCTTTTTTATCGTCAGTTTTTTTCTTATCAAATTTAGATAAGTCAATCTTTGCACCTGTAAAATTAGGTCCATCTAATTTTGTGTAGACAGTTTCAATTTTTTGAGGTTCAACTGCTGCTACTTCTTCAATCTCTTCTTTCTTCACTTCAGGCTTCGCTTCCGTTTTTATTTCAGGCTTTTTAACCTCTTCCACCTTTTTAGGTTCTTCTTTCTTCACCTCTTTTTTAACTTCCGCCTTCGGTGCTTCCGCCTTTTTAGGTTCTGCTTGCTCTTTTTTAGGAGCTGGAGAATCTTGCTTTTTAGGTTTACCTGTATTATTTATTTTATCAAGATCAATAACTTTAATCACTTTTGGTCCTTTCGTTTCCTCTTTTGATTCAGTTTTTGGTTCAGCTTTTGGAGCTTCCTCTTTCTTGATTTCTTCTTTGTTCACCTCTTCTTTTACCGCAGTTTTTTCTACTTTGGCTTTAGGTTTCAAAGCATCTAAGTCTATTTTTCCAACAGTCTTTGGTCCTTCCAATTCAACTTTCGTCGTTTCAATGATTTCAGGTTTCTTTTCTACTGGTTTTTCAGTTGCAGCTTTTGCTTCTGCTTCTTTTTTCTCAGCGGCTTTGATATCTGAAATTTTGTTAATGACTACTTCACCGGAAGCTTGCTTTTGTTTAGCATCAGATCGGAACTCATTAACTAAAATATCGTAAGTTGGCACATCGATTTTAGAGTTCGGATTTTTTTCTACTGTTGTACCCTTCCCTTCTAAAAAATCAACAGCTCTATCTATTGATATATTTAATTCTTTTAATACTTTACTTAATCTTATTGTTTCCGACATATGAAGCTAATCTCTTATTTTAATGTTTGCAAATGTATGAATTGTTTATGACTTGAGTATGAATTAATCTTCAAACTCTTCTTTTAACACACGGATTACGTCTAAGATCGTCTCTTCTTCTAAATCCGTACGTTTGATTAAATCATCAACATCTTGTTCTAAAATACTTTTGGCAGTATCTAACCCGATAGCACTAAATGCTTCGATTACCCATGCATCGATTTCGTCTGAGAATTCTGATAATTCTACGTCTTCGTCTTGGGCTCCTTCTCTGAAAATATCAATTTCCATTCCAACTAATTTAGAAGCTAAACGAACATTGTAACCTCCTTTACCAATTGCTTTCGAAACTTCGTCTGCATTTACGTAAACTAAGGCTTTGTTTTCTTCTTCATTAATTTCGATATTCGAAATTTTAGCTGGGCTTAAAGCGCGTTGAATAAACAAACTCATGTTGTTTGTGTAGTTGATTACGTCGATATTCTCGTTACGTAATTCGCGTACAATTGAATGGATACGAGATCCTTTCATTCCGACACAAGCTCCTACTGGATCGATACGATCGTCGTAAGATTCTACTGCAACTTTTGCTTTATCTCCAGGGATACGAACTACATTTTTGATTGTAATTAATCCGTCTAAAATTTCAGGAATTTCTTGTTCAAATAATTTCTCTAAGAATTTTGGTGATGTTCTAGATAAAATAATTTGAGGTTTTGCTCCTCTTAATTTTACGTCATCTACAACTGCACGTAATGTATCTCCTTTTCTGAAAAAATCTGATGGTATTTGATTTTCTTTTGGTAAAATCATTTCGTTTTGTTCGTCATCCATAATAATCACTTGTTTGTGACGTACATAGTGGATTTCTCCCGAAACTACTTCTCCAATTAAACCTTTAAATTTTTCGTATAAATTAGAATTATCATGCTCCATTACTTTAGAAACCAATGTTTGGCGTAATGTTAAAATCGCACGACGACCTAATGCTTCGATCGGAATTTTTTCCGATACTTCTTCACCTACTTCAAAATCTGGCTCAATTTTACGTGCTTCAGATAATTCGATATCTGTTGCGTCGTCTTCTGAGAAACCGTCTTCTACAACGATACGGTTGTGCCAAATCTCTAAGTCTCCTTTATCAGGATTTACAATAATATCAAAGTTATCATCTGTACCATATTTCTTTTTCAAAACACTTTTCAGGGTTTCTTCTAAGATTGCCATCAGCGTAATACGGTCGATGTTCTTATCGTCTTTAAAATCTCCAAAAGATTCAATTAATGCAAGATTGTCCATTAAACTTTAATTTTTTTAAAAGGTGACTTTTATAATCGCTTTCTTGATGTCAGCGTAATTTATTTTTTCTTCGTGTTCTACTGTAATTTTTCCTTTTCCTACAGGTTTTGGTTCGCGCGCTTCCCAAAAAATTGTAACACCTTCTTCATCGGCTTCTACAATTTCGCCTTCCACCACTTTGTCGCTTAATGTAGCTTCTAAAGTTCTTCCTACATTTTTGGCAAATTGGCGTGGCATGGTTAGGTTACTTCCTACACCAGGAGAGGAAACCTCTAATGCAAAATCACATTCTTCTCTATCAAGATTGTGCTCTACATGTCGACTTATTCTTACAATTTCTTCGACTGAAAGACCTTCGTCTCCATCTGCTAAAATTACAATTTTATCATCTGGAGTGATTTTCCAATCGATAAGAAACAATGACGGATTTTCCGCAATTGCTTCGTCTATCAGCTGTTTTACTTTACTTGAATCCATATACAACGAAAAAGAGAGCTATAACCAGCCCTCCTCCATTTATTCCTTTAAATTCTTTGCAAATATAGGTCATTTTTTTTTATTGACCTAATTTCAACCATTTAATCTGATTAATTCATCAGTTGATATACAAATATTCCGATAAAGATTAACGTTAATATAATGTCGTAACCTGTTGTCAAAATAAATCCTACAAAAGATCCGAAAGCAGATTTTAAAGCAACCTTGGGCGAAGCCGCAGTAAAAATTAATTCGCCTAATAACGCTCCCAAAAAAGGTCCTACGATAAAACCGATTGGTGGAAAAAATAATCCGATGATTAATCCGACAATAGATCCCCAAATTCCGTATTTGGTTCCGCCTAATTTTTTGGTCATATATGCAGGCAGTAAATAATCTAAAAGCGCACCTAATAACACAAAAAGTCCTGCAATAATTATCGTTCCCCAATTGTAACTACAATCACCACTAAATTTAAAAACTAATAATCCGACCAATGCCAAAGGTGCTCCTGGTAAAACTGGCAAAACAGTTCCGACCAAACCAACAACCAATAAAATTCCACTAATAAGATTTAGTATACTATCGTTATCCATTATTTTAGTATTTTTAAAACTGTAACTTTGCACAAACAAATCTATTTAAACTCAATTAACAGCTTATGCAAGATAAATCTTTTTATGAAGAATTTTCTGATGGTGTAAAATTTTTTTTCAATCAATATTTCAAAATTGATTTGTCTGAAAATCTTTTTAATTTCTTAGAAATTGTCACTTGGATAGCTATTCTTTTTGTGTTAGATTTTGTGCTAAGAGCTATTATTCTTCCGCTTCTAAAAAAATTAAAGAATTTCACCGAAAACGATTGGTTGAAGTTTTTGTACAAAAACAAAGTCTTTGTTTCCGCTATTCATCTCATTCCAATCAGTTTTGCATTAAGCATGAATGTTATTTTATTCAAGAATGAAGGAAATATTTTTCATGTTGTTCAACGCATTACGCAACTTATTTCATTAATCGTTTTTACGCAACTTATTTTCCGAGTTATCAATACAATTATTGATGTGTACAACGAAGAAAACAGTTATACAACAGTTGGAGTGCGAACTTTTGGACAAATGTTGAAGTTTATCATCACGTTTTTTGCGATAATTTCTGGAATAATGATTTTGTTTACGGTTGATAAAAATACGATTATTACTGTTCTCGGAGCTTTAACCGCAGCTGTTTTATTGATTTTTCGTGATGCGATTTTCGGATTTGTTTCTGGTTTGCAAATCTCTTATTCTAAAATTGTAAAAGTTGGTGATTGGATTACCGTTTCCAAAGGCGATATTGAGGGAACAGTTAAAGAAATTAACATTAATTTGGTGAAAATTGAGAAGTTTGATAAATCTATTGCAACGGTTCCTACTGTGGATTTGGTTTCGTCGCAAGTAACCAATCATATGGCGATGTTGGCGACTGGAACTCGTCAAATAAAACGTTCGGTTTCGTTTAATGTCAATTCGTTTCAGTTTTGTAACGAAGAAATGTTAAATCGTTTTGAAAATATTACTTTAATTCATCATTATATTCAACAAAAACGTCACGAAATTTCCATCTATAATCAAAACATTGAAAATTCTGATTTAGATATTAATGGTAAAAATTTAACCAATATTGGTGTTTTTAGAATTTATGTTGAACATTATTTAAAAAGTTTGAAAACTGTTTCGCAAAATGATCCAATTATTGTAAAACAATTACCTGTTTCTCCGCTTGGAATGCCGTTAGAAATTGGATGTTTTACAACTTCGGCAAGCAATTTGGAATTTGAAAGAATTCAGTCTGATATTTTCGATCATTTGTTGACAGCTTGTCGTAAATTTGACTTAGAAATTATGCAAAGCATTTCGCTTTCTGATATAAAAAAATTATAATATAAAATCATGACTAAATTAAGTGTTAATATAAATAAAATTGCCACAATTCGTAATGCACGCGGTGGAAATACGCCAAATCTTGTAGAAGCGGCAATCAAAATTCAGGAATTCGGAGGACAAGGAATTACGATTCATCCACGTCCAGATGAACGTCATATTCGTTACCAAGATGTGTACGATTTGAAACCTGTTGTAACAACTGAATTTAATATTGAAGGAAAACCGATTGATAGTTTTATGGAATTGGTTTTAAACTCAAAACCAGAACAAGTTACTTTAGTTCCTGATGCGGAAGATGCGATTACATCAAATGCTGGTTGGGATACAATCAAACATTTTGATTATTTAACTGATGTGATTAAAACGTTTAAAGATGCGGGAATCAGAACATCTATTTTCTTAGATCCAAATCCTGCTTTAATTGAAAGTGCTGCAAAAACTGGTGCAGATCGAATCGAATTGTACACAGAAGAATTTGCAACGCAATATGGTTTAGGAAATCTTGAAGCAATTAACCCATATAAAGAAACAGCTAAATTGGCAATTGAAAACGGCTTGGCTGTAAATGCTGGACACGACTTGAGTTTGGACAATATTGAATATTTTATTCGCGAAATTCCAACAATTGCAGAAGTTTCTATTGGTCATGCGTTAATTTCTGAAGCCCTATATTTAGGTTTAGAAAATACGACACAAGCCTATTTACGTAAAATTGAATTAGCAAATTTGTAAAAAATGGCAGAAATCTTACATAGTAAAATTGTCGGTTCTGGTGAAAAACATTTGTTGGTTTTTCATGGATTATTCGGGCAATTGGATAATTGGAGCACATTAGGAAAACATTTTGGTGAATATTTTACGACACATTTGATTGATTTACGTAATCATGGACGTAGTTTTCATAGCGAAGATTCTTCTTTAGCAGCTATGACGCAAGATATTGTGAATTATATGGATGCAAATTCTATCGAAAAAGCACATTTGTTGGGACATTCGCTTGGCGGAAGAATTGTGATTGATTTTGCGATGATTCATCAAAATAGATTAGATCATTTGATTGTTGCGGATATGGCACCAAAAGCGTATCAACCTCATCATAATGCGATTTTCAAAGCATTAAAATCTGTTAATTTTGATCAAGTCGAAACTCGAAAAGATGTAGAAGCTACTTTAGAACAATATATTCCTGAAATTGGTGTGCGACAATTTTTATTGAAGAACGTTTACCATGCCGAGAATGGAAAATATGCTTTTCGATTCAATTTAGATATTTTGGATAAATTTTATCAAGAGATGATTGGTTCTGAATTGTTAAAAGGAGAATTTGATGGTTCAACTTTATTTTTGGGTGGCGCAAATTCTAATTACATTATGCCAGAAGATGAAATGATTATCAAAGAGCGTTTTCCAAATGCGGAAATCAAGAAAATTGCAAATGCAGGACATTGGTTACATGCCGAAAATCCGAAAGATTTTACAGCAGAAGTTTTAGATTTCTTGTTGAATAAATAAAAACAAAAAAGCGAAATTCTAAATTTGAATTTCGCTTTTTTTATATCAGATTATCATTCCAAGTTTATCGAGAAATCTATTCTTTAAATCAATTTATTTTCTCTCAACAACGACCAATAAATCATAGTTGAATCTCGACTCAATTCAGTGAAATTTAGTTTTGTCAAAAGTTTCGTTGAACCAATATTTTCTATCAAACAACAAGCGGTTACTTCTTCCAAAGTTTCTTTTGTAAATGCCCAATTTATCAATTCCGCAGCTGCTTCAACGGCAAAACCTTGTTTTCTTTCTGCTTCGATAATTCCATAACCAATATCACAACTTCTTCCAACAAAATTATAACCTTTAAAACCAATGTCACCAATTATTTCTCGTGTTGATTTCTTGATAATCATCCACGATTCGAAACCTGTTGGTGCGTCAACTTTAGACAAGTTTACAATAATTCGAGGCAATGTTTCGATTACATCTGCATCTGGCCAACCTTTTCCTCTAACTAAATTTAATTGCTCTAATTCGGTATAATTATTCTGTAATATATTTTCGCAAATGGAAATCGTGAACGGCATCAAAATTAATCGTTCGCTACACAATTCCGTTACTTGTAAACTTTCTAAATGCATAATTGATGAAATTTTATAACTTCAAAATGTATCAACTCATCTTTCATTAATTTTTGAGAAGAATAAATCAACAATTCAATGTTTTTGAATGTAAATCTTACCAAATAATCTCTTCCCTGAAATTTTGATGAAATTACTTTTCCTTCAAATTTTCCATTTTCAGAAATTGTAATTTCTTCTGGATAAATGACAATTTTAGAAGAATCGATTCCTAAATCTTGCGAATCATCCAACACATTTACATAACCAAAAAGTTTGGCCACATAAGCTGTCGCAGGAGAATTTCGCACATTCTCGACCTCATCAAACTGAATCATTTTTCCGTTTTGCAAAACTAAAATTTTATCCGAAGTATAAAAAGCATCATTCAAATCGTGCGTTGTAAAAATTACTGTAATTTGATGCGCTTTGCACCAATCCATAATTTTTTCTCGAATGGTTAATTTTAATGTTTGATCTAAATTAGAAAAAGGTTCATCCAGCAACAAAATTTCGGGTTGTTGTGCCAAAGCTCGTGCAATAGACACACGCTGTCGCTGACCTCCACTCAGTTTATTTGGAAAAATATGTTTAAAATCTAACATTTCAACCACCGTTAACGCTTCGTCAATTTGTTGTTGCTTAAGTTCTAAATCAAAATTGCTTAAAAATTTTCCGACATTTTCGCCAACCGTCACAAAATCTAACAAATCATAATCTTGCGCTACGTATTTCATCATTTTATGACCTGGAATCAAGTTATAAGCAGGACCACGTAATTTTTTGGTATGATAGTAAATTTCTCCTTCTTTAAAATCTAACAAACCATAAATCAATTTCAGTAAAGTTGACTTTCCACTTCCACTTTCTCCGATAATACTTATCACTTCGCCTTTGTTAACTGCAAAATTGATGTTATCGAGTACTTTTTCTTCGAAATCTGGATAATTATAACTGAGTTGTTTTACGTTTAGCACGATTGAATAATTTTTCTTATGTTTGGCTAAGGTATTAGATTTATTCAATATGAAATAATTGTTTAATTATTTCATTTATTGATATAAATCAATATCAACTATTAATTTATATTATAGTTTTGTAAAAGAAAAAATTAAAAAAAGCGATATGAAAAAATTATTCTTAGGATTGGCTGTTGTTTCTGCTGTTGCATTAACATCTTGTGGAGGAAAAACTGAAACTAAAGCTGCTACAGAAGCTCAAGAAGGAGCAACATCAACTGAAGGAGCTGCAGAATATGCTGTTGATACAACTGCATCTGTTGTAAATTGGAAAGGTGGAAAAACTTTTGACGATATCAACAAACCAGAAGAAGGTCACTACGGAGTAGTAAAATTAAAAGAAGGTTCTGTAAAAGTACACGACGGAGTTTTAGAATCAGGGAAATTTGTTGCTGATTTTGCTTCTTTCGAATCGAAAGATTTAGATGCTGATGCAGAAAGTAAAGGAAAATTAGACGGACACTTAAAATCTGCTGATTTCTTAGACGTTGAAAAATTCCCAACTGCAACTTTCGAAATTACAGGAGTTAAAGCTTTAGAAGGAGGAGATTACAATTCAGAAATTTCTGGAAACTTAGATTTCCGTGGAGTTCCTAAAAATGTTACTTTCAAAGCTAACGTAACTGTTGATGCGAATGGTGTTACAATCAAATCTGAAGAATTCGGAATTAACCGTAAAGATTTCGGAATTGTTTTCACAGGTGGTGGAGGATCTATTGTAAAAGACGAAGTTTTATTACAAGTAGATTTATCAGCTAAACCAGCTGCTGCAACTGAAGAAGCTGCAAAATAATCGAATTGAATATTCATAAAATAATAGAAGCCATTTATCTTAGATAGATGGCTTTTTTGGTTTAGAGGCGAAAAAATATAATTTCTCTCATTTTTTTTGTGATAATTAATTGAACTTAATTATATTCGTACTCATAATTAATAACATACATTAACAAAACAATGAAAACAATTAAGTTCTTCCATCCGGATGAAACATTTAATTATAATATTGAAAAATCGTTATGCAAAGTCGTTTTTCAAGGAAATAAAAAATGTTTGTTGGTAGAAATACATTCGACTGATGACTTAGAACACGTAGAAGGCGATTCGTTACAAAACGATTTTCCTCAACTTTCTTTATTTATTGATGATTTTCCTTTGGATGTAGAATCTGTGGAGGAATTGAACGGTAAAAAAGTTTCTATTCCTTACGGTTTTGCCGAGGAAGAAGACGAAGAAGGTGAAACTGTGGAAGTATATTACACAACGTTGAATGTTTCGGAAGAAGATTATGAAACGGTGAACAACGAATTAACTTTTAGTGTAAATGACAAAGGAATTTTGACCTTAAATTGGAAAGGTGAAGTACAAGATTTTGTAGAAGAATCTGACGGAGATATTCCTTTCGAAATTGAATGTACATTTGAAGAATTCGAATTTGACGAAGACGATTTTGAAGAAATAATAAAACCAAAATAAATAAAAAACGGCTCAGAAATCTGAGCCGTTTTTCTATTTAAACATTTGATATATTTTATCTTTTTCGTAACCTTCGATAGTTACTTTTTGATTAGTACTATAAAATGTATATTCTTTACGATTATCTGTATCTATAATATAATTCGGAAAAGATTTATTTGGTCTTCTCATCCTTGCTTCTTTGAGATTTTTTCGATCCTTGTTGGCTATCAAAAAAGTCTTTTTATCAAGAATCAAAAAGTAATATTCTTTTTCTAAAGAATAATAGTTACTTGACGATTTTACAGTTAAGATTAATTTATTGTCCTTTACTTGATAAGTTCCTTCAGCAAAACCATAATTAGCATTATTGATTTCTTTACCGTTTTTATCTAACTCTACAATACAGTTATAAAAAACCGACTTGTATTGGAATTGTTGGTTGTTAAACAATTTCAATTCAAAGTTGCTATGTTTAAAGATTAAAGGAGTCGTCAACACTAATTTATCTTGCGCTTTTGTATTAATTGCAAGCAAAAATAATAATCCAACCAATAATTTATTCCACAAATTCATATAACTGATTAACAATTATATAAATTTAAAGAAAATTATTTTCCTTTCATAAAAATCCAAGCCA
Source organism: Empedobacter falsenii (assembly GCF_013488205.1). Taxonomy (NCBI): domain Bacteria; kingdom Pseudomonadati; phylum Bacteroidota; class Flavobacteriia; order Flavobacteriales; family Weeksellaceae; genus Empedobacter; species Empedobacter falsenii. The sequence continues at coordinate 3,244,122 of NZ_CP040908.1, forward strand.
ATAAACCCCAACCGATAATCATGAATAATCCTCCAAGTGGCGTAATTGGTCCTAAAAATTTAAGGTTTACGTTCCAATGTTCTGCGAATGACAACAAATAGATACTTACAGAAAAAACAAATGTTCCGGCAATTAAACACCAAGCAGCAGAGCGTTCTAATCCGTTGTTAAATTGAAAATACATTCCAACAGCTAATAAAACTATTGCATGATACATTTGATAACGTACCCCTACTTCAAAACTTGCTAATTTTTCCGCAGGTAAAATTTTCTTGAACGCATGAGCTCCGAAAGCGCCTAATATAACCGCCGTCATTCCGTATAATGAAGCGATTGTCAACACAAGATTTTTCATAAATTATCTCTTTTTATTTTATTCAGATTTCTTTTTTCCAGCCACAAAATCCTTCAAATAATATGGCTCGAAATACGCAACATCTTCAAATGACTTTTGGTTAAATTTTTCTTCCGCAACACGAATCATATCTTTTGCCGATGGAAAAGTTTGTATAAACGTAGCATCCAAATGCGCTAAAACTTCTTGACATTTTTCTGCTCCATCACCCACAAAAATAATTTTCTTTCCTTTCAATTCTTCAAAAGAAGTTTCGTCGATTACTTTCGCTTCGGTTTCTGTTAACTGATTTCCTTGCTTATCGAACAAAGCTGTATAGACTTCCATTCGTCTTGCATCAATCATCGGAATGATATAATCAACCTCTTGATTTAATTGTGATTCCGCCAAAATTTGCAACGAATTAATCGCCATCAACGGGATATCAGAACCATATGCAAAACCTTTGGCAGACGAAACGCCAATACGTAAACCTGTATAAGACCCAGGACCTTTTGAAACACAAACCGCCTCGATATCTTTCCAATTTATTTGCGCACCTTCCACACACCAATCCACAAACTGATTCAGTTTTTCGCCATGTGCATAATTTTCATCACTTTCTTCAACCAAACATAGTTGAACGCCATCTTTAGCAATCGAAACTGAACAATTTTTTGTTGAAGTTTCTAAATTTAAGATTGTTGCCATGATGCAAAGATACATCACGAAAGTTAGATGATTTATGTTTGATAAGATGATTTTCTATCAGAAATGGAGAAAATAATTAGCTTTAATCGATTTGTTTGACCAATTCTAATCTGTTCACAATAGAATTTTGTTCTAAAATAGTTCCTGGAGAAAGAACTGCATTTGCTCCAATTTTTGAATCGTCTCCTACCAAAGCTCCAAATTTCGTTACACCAGTTGAAATAATTTGATCGTTGACTTTTACAGAAATATTTTTATCAATACGTTCATTGTAATGATTCGCGCAAATAGAACCAGCCTCAAAATTTACATTTTCACCAATTAAACTATTTCCAACAAAATTGAAATGTGCTATTGCAGATTTTTCAAAAAGAATTGCTTGTTTTACTTCTGATCCCGGGCCAACAATAACCGAATTCGCAAGAAAAATTGGTCCACGTAAATACGCATGCGCTCCGATAAAACAATTTTCTGAAATAATAATTGTTCCTTTTAGTGTAACTCCTTTCTCTACAGTTGCAGATTTATGAATCGCAACACTACCTTCGATCGTATAATCATCAGATAGTTGCTGAATTTTATTGGTAATAATTTCCTCTAAATTATCTACGATTTCCCAAGGTTGCTGATTTACATTTTCTGGAAAGTGAGACAAAAAACTTTTTATATAATCTTGAATATTTATCATTTCTAAATTTAAAAAATCTAGAAATAAATTATATCAAAAAAAGGTTATTAAAATAGTTAAACCTCTATTTTTCTTCCAACGTAATAGGAACGCCAGCATAGAAATCTAATACTTTTTGTTTGAAAATATAGTTATATTTCGCTTGCAACATTTGCGATTCTGCAACCATCATATCATTACGCGAACGGTTAAAATCATATTGATTAATTACACCGGCATTGTAAGATTTTTGCGCAAAATCGTATGAAATTTTCGCATATTTTACCGCTTCTTTCGACGAATCGTATGACGCATAAGAACTATTTACTTCGAAATAAGCAGACTGAACATTTTTCAACACCTCTTGTTTCGATTGTAAAAGACCAACTTTTGCTAAATCCTCGTTGATTAATGCTTTCTGAATATTAATTTTATAGGAATATTGATTCCAAATTGGAATAGTCACACCAACTCCAAAAACACCTGTTACATTATGTCCTAATTGCTCTAATAACGCATCTTGGCGTAATCTCTTGTTGAAATATTGCAGATAGTTCGTTCCGAAATTGAAACTTCCTGTCACTTTTGGAAATAATGAAGTTCGCGCGATTTGAGTTTCTTTCGCAGCAACATCAATTTGCAATTCGGCATGTTTGACAGAAGGCTGATTTTGATAAGCCGTTTCCACCACATCATCCAAATTATACAATTGAGACGTAACATTATCTGGAATCTTCACATCGGTTACAGCAAAATTTCGGTAATCATTTAATTGCAACAACATCGCTAAATTGAACAATGCACGCTCTATTTCGATTTGTGCATTTACCACTTCACGTGTATTTGTCGCGACTTCAGATTCAGATTGAGCTACAACAGATTGAGCTACAGATCCAGCTTTAAACTTTTTTTGATTTTGATCCAATAATTGTTTCGAAATAGTTAGATTTCCAACTGCAACTTGTTTCAATTCTTTGTTCAATAAAACCGCCAAATAATAATTCGCTACTTGCAACGAAATATCATTTATCGTCATCGCAGTTTGCACTTTCGACGCTTCCAATTCCAAAGCAGCTTTGTCTTTATTCAATTGAACAACTCCACCACTATAAATATTAATGCTAGATTGTACACCAAATGAATGCGCAAATTGATAATATCCCTTTTCTATTGTTGGATTATACGTTCCGATTGTAAAATTAGTATCTACATAACCCGAAACCGTTGGCAACCATGCATTGTAGGTTAACTCTAAATTTTTATTGAAAATTTCTTGGTTGATGGTATTCTGCTGAACAGTCAAATTATTTTTCGAAGCATACTCAATACACTTTTCAATTGTCCATTCTTCTTGGGCAAACGAAGAAAGAGAAGTAATAAATAGTAAAGTAAAAAATAATTGTTTCATAGACTATTCTTGTCAGAAAATTAAAGATATAAAATAAGTCGAATTTCTAACCAAAATGTTACGAAATTCGACTTAAAGTTTTATTTGGTCAGTAAATTAACCTTTAATTTTTGAAGCAATTGCAAATTCTTCTGCAAAAGCAGCGATTCTTTCTGCAACTTCTTTTTCCTCTGTTGCTCTTTCGTAAGAACTAGACATCGAAATTAAAATTTGGTGAAAGAAACGTTTCATATCATCTTGTGTCATTTCTTTTGTCCACAAATCGATGCGCAAAGCTTCTTTTGCTTTATCATCCCAAACAGAAAGTAACATTGCTTTTGTTTCTTCGTGACTAATTCCACCGTCTGGTGCATTCCAAGTCATTTTTTCTGGTACGTGATTTTCGTCCAATTCAATCTCTACCGTAATATTTGTTGTTCTCATAACTTCTAATTATTAGTTTATTTCACAAAATGGTAAACTTTACCATCAATTGTTTTTGTTGTATAATTTGTTGAATTATTACTTTCTAAAGCTGGCTTATATTTAGAATCTTTGAAGATTTTTTGACCATCCATATCATCTAACAAAGCTTTCAATTCTACCTTCGGATTCTCTTTCATGTATTGGCGAATAATTTGCAAACCAATCCAAGCCGCAATTCTTCCTGGAGAATCTTGTTCTATTTCATTATTAAATTTTGAAAATGGACTAACTGCTAAAAAGCGTTTATCCAAAGAAGCATCTGAACTGAATACATAATTTTGCTCCACAAAAAAGTTCCAAATTTGACCTTCGTTCTCAATACACCACTGAATTTGTTCTGGCGTGTAACCAACTTTATATTCGTCTGGTGTAACTGTTAACAATGCATCTTGCAAAATCAATTTCTTCCCTTCATAAATCATTTTATCAATAAATAATTGATTTCTTGGGCTAAATGTTACCACATCATTCGCAATTGCATCAACAGCTTGAGAAGGCAAACGATTAAAATCTAAATTTGTGCGTAAATAACGTTCTACGCCAATGCTATCATATAATTTATTCTTTGACCCCAAATACGCATCCATCGCAATAAACATCAAGCCAGATTGCTGACTAAACATCACAGGATAATCTATATTTTGTAAACCTGATGAATAGGTATAAACCGTCGGAATTTTATATTCTGGAAAATAAAATTGGTAACGTTGAAACATCGGCGTTAACGATTGATTTAAGTTTTTAAAATCTCCAAAAACCTTTCGAGATTGTCCATAAATACTCAATTCTTCTTTATTACGACGTTGACTTTCCCATACGTCATCCGCAGTTTTTGCATCAAAAAAGAAAGGATAATCTTTTCGTAAAGCCGCTAAAGGAATCGAATCGTTAAAAAAATCTTGGCTGATATCATGAATATTCAACTGAACATTTTGTTCTTTGACATCCACTTCCCACGATTTTTCTTTTTTGCACGCAGTAAATAAAATTAAACTCGCAAAAGCTAAGCCATATACAAATTTCATTGCTTGGTTATTTAGCTAACAAAAATAGTAAAATAATCTGTAGTATTTTCAACCCTAATTTTTTTCATAATCTGCTATCTTTGAAATAAATTATTAAACTATGCAAACTGAAAAAGTTGTAGAATATATTGTTTCTTGGTTGAAAGATTATTTGGAAACAGCGCACCAAAAAGGCTTTGTGATTGGAATTTCGGGCGGAATTGATTCGGCTGTAACCTCAACGCTTTGTGCAATGACAGGTTATCCTTTGCTTAATTTGGAAATGCCAATTCATCAAGAAAAAAATCAAGCGGATAGAGCAAAACGTCATATTGAATGGTTAAAAAATAAGTTTTCGTCGCCAATCGATTCGATAGAAGTTGATTTAACCTCAACTTTTGATGCAATGGTTTCGGCTTTACCAGAAACGGAAACGACAGACAAAGTGAATTTAGCGTTGGCCAATACACGCTCTCGTTTACGTATGACAACACTTTATTATTTTGCTGGTTTACACAATTATTTGGTTGCAGGAACAGGAAATAAAGTCGAAGATTTTGGCGTTGGTTTTTATACAAAATACGGTGATGGCGGTGTAGATCTTAGTCCGATTGCTGATTTAATGAAATCGGAAGTGTATAAAATTGCTGAGTTTTTAGGCATTAATACAGATATTCAAAAAGCAAAACCAACCGATGGTTTATTTGGCGATGATCGTTCGGATGAAGATCAATTAGGAGCAAATTACGATGAATTGGAATGGGCGATGAAAGCGAAAGAAGCTGGAAAAACTGCAGATGAATTTGAAGGAAGAGAAAAAGAAGTTTTCGAGATTTATTCGAGATTAAATCGTATTAACCAACACAAGATGGTTCCAATTCCGATTTGTGATATTCCAGAGGAATTGATGAAGTAAGTGAACAGGTAAAACATATTCCGAGTTTCGAAATTCGAACTTCAATAAAACATATAATTAGAATACAATTTAAAAGCAAGCGAAAGTTTGCTTTTTTATTTTGATGTGATGTTGACACGAATTCAACATGACTTACGTATAATGTCATTCTGAATGTAGCGTTAGCGGAATGAAGAATCTCAGATTCCTCGACAAACTCGGAATGACATTTTCTTAATTGATAATATAAATGAAGAAGTCGTAAGTGAAATTTTATTATTTAGCCCAGCTTGGTAACTCTTTCCAACCTTGTGATGGAGCTTCTTTTATATTATCTAGAACAGGTTTATTTATATATAGTTTAGTCGTAAAAAATAGTCTATTAACCCATTCATTTTTATTGATTTTAACTAAAAATCTTTTACCTATTTTACTATTATAGAAAGATGTGCTATCATTATCGAAATAGTCACTACCATTATTTAATTTATCATTATATAAATAATTAAATTTTATTTTATTTGAAGAATTCTTACCTATAAAATCAATTCTAGTCAAAGTAGCAATAGTATATCTGTAATTTTCCTTAGTTGAATTATCAAAATGATTATTCAATAATACATAAATAACTATCAAAAATAAAGAAGAGAAAATTATCATACTCCATATACTTTTTGTTTTAAACATAGTAAATAAATTTTATTTCTAAATATACTAAAAACAAAAAACTCAGTAATACTACTGAGTTTTTTTATGTTGTAAATAATATGTTATTGCGATATATGCGAGGGCGATTCCGGATAAGTTTGCCATTAAATCGACAAAATCAAAACTACGATGAAGTGATGTTAAAATGCCTTGTAAAATTTCGATAAGAAAACTTACCAAAAATGGAATTATCATCAAACGTAGATTTGTTATTTTGTATGCGACAAATAACAAAATCGTCATCATTCCAAACATTCCACAATGTACAACTTTATCAAAATTATCAATCTTAAAAAAGATTCCTAATTCTTCGATTGTACTTAATTTCGAAAAATTTTCTTGTGGAAGTAGCGTCAGATAAAACACCAACGCTACATATGCAAAGAATATTATTTTTTTTGTCTTATGCACCGATTAATTCTCCGTAAGCAGCTGCGTCTAATAAAGCATCTAATTGAGAAGCGTCTTCAATTTTTACTTTGATAATCCACCCTTTTCCGTAAGGATCAGTGTTGATTAATTCTGGCTCACCTTCTAATTCAGTGTTAAATTCTACAACTTCACCGCTAATTGGCATAAATAAGTCAGAAACTGTTTTTACTGCTTCTACTGTTCCAAATACTTCTTCTTGACCTAAAGTTTCTCCTTCTGTTTCTACGTCAACATAAACAATATCTCCTAACTCTCCTTGTGCGAAAGCTGTAATACCGATTGTTGCTACGTCTCCTTCTACAGAAATCCACTCGTGATCTTTACTGTACTTTAAATTGTTTGGAATGCTCATAATGTTTGTTTTATTGTTTTTTAATTTCCGAATGTAAAGGTAGCACTAAATCCGGCACGAATTTGAGAAATTGGAAAAGCTGTTGAAATTTTATATTTACTCATCATCTGATCCCAATAAAATCTCAAGTTCAAATTCTTACTTACGTTATAATCTGCCGTTAACTTAAACGTCATAATTCGCTGTCCACCTGTAATTTGCGAATCTCCATAAATACTTGTTGGTACGTTTGGATTTTGTACGTCATCAAAGTTATAAATTACTTTTCGAATTGTTGTTTGATTATCTCTTAATGAGAAATCTCCTCGAATATTTAAGTCACCTTTGATTGTTTTCTGATTTCCTTGGTAACGAATTTTCATTTTGAAATCTTTGAAAATATATCCAAATCCAACAATATATTCAGATCCATAATCTTCTGTATACGTATAATTTGTTGTACTTAATGATAATAAACGATCTCTGTTATATTGCGCACGCAATTGCATACTGTTACGGAATGTTAAATCTACTCCAATCAATGGCGAGAAAGATTCGATCATGGTAATGGCTCCATATAAATTTTGTGTATAGTAATTTCCGTTTTCATCTTTACCAGTCACTTGTCCGCCACCCATAATTCCTGTATCTAACATAAAGTTTGGATTCGACTGAATTCCTGTTGTTGTATAAGTCGAATTATATGAACTCGAAATCTCAACATTATCAAAATATTTATTGATAATTGGAACAGATTTCAATCCTGTGTACGTTACGCGCCAGTTCGGAACCGGAATAGAACGATTGTATCCTAACTTCGAAGAACCTGCATCTTTTCCTTGCACCGCCGCTAAAAAGGCTGGTAAAAGTACATCAGAACTTCTTGCATTAAATCCTTCGTAATAACCCAATCCATCTTTATTTCCGCTACCTCTTTTTTGTGCTAATCGCTCAGAAATAGTTTTAGTATTTGTTAGGAATTGCTCAAAAATTGCATCTCCATCTTTGAAAGCTGTTTTGATATTTACGGTCGAAATATTAAGATTTGCTAATTCATCAATGTAAGGATTTTCGACTGCTAAATTGAATCCTGAATGATAAATACGACGATCTTTTGTACGTTTTGCATTCAAATCAATTCGTAAATCTGGAATAGGCTCAATCAAAGCAGTTCCATTAAAATCAGAACCTTTTGTTATTTGATACGCATCCGTCATCAATTCATCTCCTACAATCAATCCTCTTTCAACTAATTGTCGTTTGATATCGAATTGTGTTCCATAAACGAAACCTAAACTTGGTCCATTTTTACCATCAACACCAAAGAAACCTGGCTCGTACAATAATCCTGGAATTACGGCTCCATTTGTTTGATTAAATGTGAAATTAGCGCGTTTTAGTGATGATAAAACCATCCAACCATAATCTTTTGCTGTAAATTTATGTTTGAATTTATAAGCTGATTTCTTATTTGTACGACGTTTTTTAGAGAATAAAGTTGTGTAAACTGTATTCAACGAATCTATTTCTGCACGACGACCTTTCAAGATCGAATCGTAACGTTTGTAACCTTTAAACTCTGGATAGAATTTCGTAAAATCTAAATCTCCCATCAAATTGATCGAATTCGAGTTTTGAGCTGTACCATTTCCTAAATTAACAGGTCTTCCGTCTACTTCAAAATTTCTGTAAGCTGTAGAAGTTGCAACCCAGTTATAATTCGAAGTAAATCCAGCTTCAACATTCATCCAATTTAGATATGGGAAGAATTTTAAAGGTAATTTATAATTCACTTGAAATTGTTGATCATACTGAACTGGACGTCCAATTGTAAACATATTTTGCCAAATCATATCTTGATCTGCACGCTGGAAAGTTGTTCCATCATTCAACGTCATTGTCGAAGATGTTAAATCTAAACGCAACGATTTTGTCAAATCAAAACCTAAATTATATTGCCAATTGAACAAGAAGTTGTTACTATATGTCGGACGAATTAAGTTCGAAGAACTTCCTCCTCCTAAATATTGACTGATATCTCGATATTGTCTTTCGCTATACGTTCGCGCAATCTCTGTACGGAAAGAGAAACGTGTTGGCAAAGGATTCACATTAAATTCACGAATAAATTGTAAATATTTTCCTGATTCCTCTTTTGGTTGAACCGCACGCCATTTTTTGAAAGGCTCGTACGATTTTCCTCTAAATCCGAAATTATAATTAATCGATGCTCTTAATTGCTGATTTACATTGTATTGAGTATAAATATCACGATAATAATTATCTGAATACATCATTGAAACTGAGAAGTTAGAAGGATCATAGAAACGAACAGGATTGTTGTTATTTGTAGATCTAACTTTTCGAATATTGTTAAAAGCAAAACTTTTGAACTGCGTATAAGTACGAACAACTTTTTCTAATTCGGCTTTATTAGGCGCTTCATCAAAAATAATATCGTTGTCTAATGGATTATATTTTGGATCGACAAAACTTTCCTGAATTGTAAAATCGAATGGAATTTCCATTCCCCATTTCTTTGGTAAGAATTTGTCTAATTTTACTTGTGCATTCAACGCGTATTGTAATGATTCGTCCTGATTACGATTTGCAGGACCTTGATCGATAGCACCAAAACCTACAGAACTTGTACTTCCAGAAACTTGTACATTTGCAAAGTCACCTAAATTGAACTGCACATTTGCAGAAGCTGCATAACCTCCTTGGTTATCAATTTCGCTCAAACGAAGTTCGTTCACCCAAAGTAAAACCTCTTTATCAGTAGGTCCAGATGTATTACGAACCCCAATCATGATCGAAGATACATTCCCCAATGTTGGACGACCTTTTACGTAAATCGTTTTATTTGGATTCTCTTGATCGAAAGCAAAATTGAAACGTTGCAATGTATTAAAATCAATAGCATCTCTTTGTTTTTTAGCATCTGTAAACAAATCTGTATTCAAGTCGATAAAGTTTTCATCAGGCCAAACTGTGCTTTCTGTTGCGGAACTTTGTGGCGTATATTTCAACGGCATTTCATATTCGTAGTAGTTATCTGTATAATCACTACCTACACGAATAAATAATTTTGTACCATTATCAATTGCATTTGACGCTCTATCTAATAAGTTTTGAGCAGATACAAACATTTGTAATTTTTTGTATCGGCGCAAATCTAAATTTGTATTCTTAAAAATAGCTTTTGAAGTACTACCTAATTTAAACTTCGCTTTCAAAGTCATCGAAGCTTCATTCTGAGATTGAATACCTGTTGCACCTTGCGTTTGTTCACGATATACTCCAGGAGGAATCATATAACGAGGACGATCTGTACCATTTCGTTCGATACTAACCTCACCGACTTCTAAATCATCGATATTTTTATCTTCTTCAGTTCCTTCTTGATTTCCAGCAGCCATTAAAGGATAAACATTTTTGGTATAACGACGCCATTCAGAACGAACTAAATCAAACGTACCAAAACGAATTGTTGTTTCTTCTTCGAAACCACGCATCACCATACGCATAAAACGAGCAGCTGTTAATACGCTTTCTGCTTGTGCAATAGACGCATCATTGTTTAACTCTTCTACTCCATCTCCGTCAAGATCTAAATCAAAGTTATCAACAGGAATTCGAACTTGATACCATTTAACATCATGTTTCGTTTTGTCAGGAAATTCCCCTTGAACCGTTTTTCTTGCAACAATAAATTTATTGTTTGGATCTTCTAACGTTTGACGGTTAATTTTTAACGTATACTGATTATAGTTTTCTGTTTGATCTAAATTGAAATCACCATTAATATCTTCAGTATCTGGAGTTAAAGATGATGCATGTAAAGGATTATCGGTTGAATTGTTTCCTTGTGGATTTCTGAAATAACGGTAACGATCTTGAACTGTATTCCCAATTGATGCTCCTCTGAAACGATCATCTAAGAAGAATAAATAATTATCATTCGCAGGATCTAATTCTCCTGTAACCAAATTATTACTCGTTATTCCATAACGCTGCGCTTCTTCCTCATCTGTTAATCCATTGTACCCTAAATCTTGTTGTTTTCGGGCAGCTCCATCTGTATCAAAAGCATATAAAATTGGATTTAACTGAGGTGTTTTCCCCCATTTTGATTCAACAACTTGAACACCATTATTAGAATGAGGTAATCCATTTTCGTACATCATTTCTCCGTCTTTTAAGACATCTTCCGAAACATTTCCTAAATGTACCAATAACTCTCCTTCTCCACCTTTTCCATCTGCATAAGGATCCATCATCCAAAACTCGATGTATTCCACATTCGAATCTTTGAAGTTAGAAACTGAAATAGGACGCATAATTGCTCCCCAATTTTTCGTGTCTACTGCATTTGGATTAACGTTATAAGGTCCACGTTCTTGCGGATAGAATGTCATGTCTAATGTGCTGATATACGAATTTGTACCAGCCATTACATCACGTTGATCAAAAAGTTCCTTTAACTTAATGCGACGCGCCATATGCGTTGACATTTGTTGATCTGTTAAAGGTGAACTTCCTCCCATTCCATAAAAACGAGGATCAATCGTGTACCACGATAACATACGACGACCATTGTTGAATGATAAATCGTCATTTTTCATTCCATTCGGGAAGAACGGGTGATAACCAGAGGCAGAATATCCAGCAGGTTTTCCTGGTGTTGATCCAAATTTCCAAGAACCAACATCTAATAAACTAATGCGAGATTGTGCATCTTCGAAATCGTCTATATAAGAATAACCTCCCGTAACCTTGTTCATTCCTGGCATCAAATAAGCTGCTTCTGCCTGAACACTAATGTTCGACATTTGATCAGTTTTGATTCCCGGAATTTTATTTGTTAAACGAGTTAACCACTCAGCTTCTGAGTTATATTGTGTATTAAGTCCAAAAATTGTGTTGTTCACAGGTTCTGAACCAAATTGTGTTTTTTGCGTAACTGGACGTTCTTGGTAATTAATTAAAGTTCCGCCTAACATCAATTTATCACTAAATTTATGCTCGACATTAATTCCCATGAAACGTTTTTTCTGTAAATTAAATGTTGATTGATTTTCTAAAGATACATTAATTGGTGCTCCAGAATTTTTCAATTGTTCGTTGATGATTTTTACACGACCCAACTGATAATCTACCGTATAATCTACGCCTTCTGTCAACGTTGCTCCACCAGAAGTTACCTTAACAGAACCTTGTGGCACGTTGAAAGCACCCAACGGAATACCGTCTGTCACCGTTCCTTTGTATCGACCTTCTAATGTATAACGATTGGCTAATTTTTCGCCAGAAAGTGTATTTGGTAATTGACGATAAATTTGATTGAAAACGTATTCTTGATTTTGACCTTGTAATTTATTGCTCAAATATTTACCAAAAGGCTCAACTGAAGTGAAAATAATATTTCCTCTTTCTGTATCAATAGTTAATCCTGATTGAAAATCGAACAAACCATCTCCTTTACTTCCGTCAGGATTTTGTTGTAATTGTCCGTTCGAATTTAATCTATCCATATTCAGAACTTGTAATAACGATTGTTCTGAAACAGCAGAATTTGGTAAATAATTTAATGTTCCCGATGATTCTTTACCATTATCTTTGAAATTAATATTCATCAAGAAATCTTCACTCGAAACACCATAAGCATTTAACGAATAAATATTTTTCATCATCAAATCCCACATTGGCGAAGCGACATTAACAGCAGAATTTGGTTTGATTAATTTCGCAATAATTGGTTTATCTGTCTCGCTCGACATCTGTCCAACTTTGTATAATTTTGTCGGATCAGAGCTTAACGAATATTGAAACGAAACCGCTAACAAATCTTCACCATCAACCAAAGGCGTATTCAAGGAAATGTATCCTAATTTTGGATAGAAAGTGAATTCGGAAGCATCAAGTTTTCGAACATTTTCATTAACGATAAAGTTTTCTCCATCCTGAAATTGCTCTCCATTAAATTCATGAGTATTTAAGAAGCTTCTCGCATCACTAATTTTAGTGAATTTTTTATCTAAGATTTCTTCATACAACTTATTATTACCATTTTGAGGAGCTGTATCACCTTCTGCGATATCTCGCAAAGCAATAATAGCACGTCTATTCTGTTGATTTCCTCCAGATTTATCGACTTTCCAAACCTCAATATTACTAATGTTGATATTACTATTAATCGCAGGATAATTTTCTAGCGCTTTATCATAACGATCTCTAAAAAATTGACCTAAGAAAAAGTGTCTATTGTATTCATATTTTTCGGCAGCGACTTTAAAATCAGTCATCACACCACCACCTTGAACCACGATATTTTTAGATTCCGAACGTTGCTCAGAAAAGACAGCCGATACATTTGTACGACCAAATTTAAGATCTGTTCTAACTCCAAAAAGTGACTGCGCACCCGTAATCAACGAAGTACTAAGCGGCATCGAAATATTACCAACCTCAATATTTTGTAGAATATCATCTTCTCCTCCAAATGGATCCAATTTATTCCCTAAAGCCTTTCTCCATTGAAGTTTCATTTGATTTTCGAAGCCAAAACCAGCTTGCGTATCATAATTCACTTTCATCTGAAGATTTTCTCCGACTTTCCCCAAAATACTCAATTGCATACGCTGGTTAAGATCCATTGTAAGCGTTTGACGGTTTTGCGGTAACAACATTGGATTGTCTATCTTTTGCAAGAAAACACCCAATTCTAAATTTGCATAACCTTGCGGAATCAATGAGATTTCTGATCCACCAAAAATAGTTTCGAAAGCTTTCGATTTTACTTTAAAACTTGGTAAAATACTTCCTTCCTTTTTCCCTTCCTTATCTCCAAAACGTTCTTCACGATAGTATTGATCGTTGGTTTGAGATTTTACTCGGAAATAATTTTTCATGTCTTGATTCTGAACCAAAGTCAGGTATTCTTGACGTGTCAAATAGATAGGTTCGGAAACTAAACTTGTTCCAATTTGAGGATATAAAATATACTGACGCTTTATCGCATCATATTGTACATCGTATTTTATTTGATTATCTAAAAACAATCCACCTTTTTGATCTCGGATAGGAAACTTAAGCGTATCACTTTCCTGAGCCATAACATCGCTCATAGTTCCCATTGCAAAAAGGAAACACAAAGCCGCTATAGTAGAGCCTTTACGAATAGTTTTTGGTTCGTTATGAATCTTCATTAAATTTTCTTCAAGGTTTCTTTTACTAAGAATTCCACGTCTGCATCTGGTTGATCTTGTAGGATTTTGTCCATAATTTTCTCTGCAGATTTTTTAGGAATTCCTAAAACTTCTAAAGCAGATAACGCTTCATTCTTAGATTTATTTTTAACCGAAGTAGAATTAACATCTAATATTAAATTTTGATCCAATTTATCTTTCAAATCAATGATGATTCTTTGCGCAGTTTTAGCTCCAATTCCTTTTACACTTTGTAATAATTTGGCATCTTCTTGAGCGATTGCGGTTGCAATTTCTTTAGAAGAAAGTGTCGAAATAATCATCATTCCAGAAGCTGGACCAACACCATTAACACTAATTAATTTCTGAAAAATTTCTCGTTCTAATTTTGTTGCAAATCCATAAAGTATATGCGCATCTTCGCGAACAATTAAATGTGTAAAAATTGTAACCAACTCTTCGTGTTCTAAAGTAGAATACGTATTCAATGAAATATTGACCCAATATCCGACACCATTGCAATCTATTACAGCATTTGTTGGATAAATCTCGATTAATTTACCTCTTAATTGTGTTATCATTTTGACGTTTATTTAGTTACACTACATATAGTGATAACGTCAAAAATACAATTTATTTTGTAAGGATGAAAGTTGGATTTATTGATGAGAATCTAATTTGAGTTTTAGAGATTGTAATAATCGTTTTTCGAAATCATGAATAATACTTTCTGCCCAAAAGTTTCCGTACCAATTTAATTTAGAATTTATTTGATATTCGCAAGAAAGTGTAATTTTTGTTTGCGTTGAATTTATTTTTTCTAAACGATAATTTATATTTTCAAACTTAAAATAATTTCCTTTCAATACATGTTGATCAGTTGGCTTTTGGCGAAGTTTAGACTTAGAAATATCTATTTTGAAATTTACATATTTGTTTTCTTCCAATTCTGTAACATATTCAAATAACTCCAAATCATCTGTAAATTTTCCGATACGAACCAATTGATTATTTTCTATAAATGATGTCGATTTTATTGGGCGCGGAACACCAATAAATTGATAAAATCCATCTTTATATTCATCTTGCTTTATTTCTTTGACTTCAATCAAATTAGGAAAAATATTTTCGGGTTGATTATTCACAACAATAGAACTTTCTGTGGTAAACAATTCACTTTTATCAGGAAAAACATTTTCAATTGGAAATAAAAACAATGGCAATAATAAAATTGAGTATAGTTTTTTATCATTCTCTCTTTCTGCTGTTCTACTCCCACAAATTAATCCCGCAATTCCTGCAACTATTAAAGCTGGAAATCCCAATATTAATCCACAAACCAAATCTTCAATCCCTGTCATTAAGCACGTTATAATATAAATTACAACTGTAATTATTGGATAAAAAAATTGTTTCAATTTTGATTTATAAATTTCTGTAGAAGAATACAAAATCGGAACTACTCCAATAACAATTGGAATTCCGAAAAGAAAGGTATAGGTTAATAGACCTCTATCAAATATACTATATGAACTATCACCAATTACCAACCGAAAAAGCAAACCATATAATGCTCCTAAAATAATTCCTATATATTCTGATTTGAACTTCATCGCGTTAATTACATTTCATTAAATTAAAAGTACAATTTATTTTGTAAGGATGAAAGTTGGATTTTAATGAAAGCCTTGTCAAGGTTCTAAACCTTGACAAGGCTTCGAGTAATTTGAATTAAATATTTTGAGAAATCAATTTTTAGTTTTTTAACGCTATAATTTTCTCAATCATTTTTTCGGCATTGCCGTTGGTTCCGCCAAGGTTGATGGCTTTGTTATACCATTCTAAAGCCAGATCGTATTGCTTGTTGGTGAGGTAAGCTTCACCCAAACTGTCCGCAACACTGGCGTTGTTTGGGAACTCTTTTACAACCAATTGAAATATCTTGATGGACTCGTTGATTTTGCCCGCTCTAAGTAATTCGTAGCCCAAAGTATTGAGTTCAGTTGGATTTTCAAAACTATATTCTTTTTCGGAAGTCTTTTTCAGTTGGTAATAAGTTTCAATCGCTTTATTGACGTCGGTTTGTGCTTCTTTTCTTAGAGCTTGGTAAATTGATTTTTTAGGAATTTCAAAAGATTTTCCTAACATAATATCACGAATAATATGTCCTAAATCCCAAACTTTATTCCGATTGTTGGATGCTAAAATGATAACGACATCGTTTTTCATGTCATTTAACACCAGCGATTCAAATTTGTAGGAAATACCATTGTGACGCTGCAATTCTTCTTCTCCAAAATAATCTCCAAATGATCCACCTTGATGGTCTTTTGTGTAGGGATTATTCAATAAGGTTTCATAGGATTTTCTGGAAATTAAACGATTGTGATCCATCGCATCAACCCATTTGTACATGTCATTGGTATCCATCCAAAGCCAACCGCTGATAAATTCCATTTCTGGGCAACGCTTATTATCCATATCGTAGCAAGATGTTCGATTTTTGTAGTCTGCTTTTGCATCAAACACAGAATTAGTCATTTTCAAAGGTTTGATAATGTTTTTCGTCACAAAATCTTGAAAAGTCATTCCTGTCATTTTTTCAATAATTCTTCTTTGCAAAAAAACATTGCCATTATCGTATCGGTAATCCTTTCCAGGTTCAAATAACAACGTATCCGTTTTTCGCAGAATCTTCCAAGCTTCATCATCATTTTTCGGGACTATTAGCCCATTTTCTATTCTGGGAATTCCGCTGGCGTAATTAATCAGATGTCTTGTCGTTACTTTTTCTGACCATTTTGGTAAATCTAAATTGTATTTCGAAATCGGCTCGTCAAGATTGAGTTTACCACGCTCCATCAACATCATAATTGCAACTGCATTAAATTCCTTTGCAATAGAGCCAAAATTTAAAATTGAGTTTTTGGTTAAGGGTGTTTTCTTTGTTTCGTCGGTAAAACCAAATGATTTTTGATAGATGATTTTTCCTTTTTTGGCAACCAAAACATTTCCATTGAACAAACCTCTTTCGTAAGATTTTGTCATTAAGGAATCTATTTTTTCGGTGACATTTTGAGCGAAAGTGTAGCATGAAAAAATCATCAAAAGGAAAGGGAAACTGATATTTTTTACGAAATTATGTACTATCATAATTGTCTATTTCTTCAAGTCATTTTCAATTTTTGAAATCATTTCTTTTGCGTTTTGATTGGCCGGTTCCAACTGCAATACTTTTTGATAATCAGCTTTTGATGCTGCGAAATCTTTTTTATCAAAATAAGCTTCAGCACGGCTGTCGTACGCATTTGCTAAATCGGGAAATTGATTAATATTCAAACTGAAAATCTTGATAGCTTCATCAATTTTGTTATTTCTTAAAAATTCGTAGCCCAAGGTATTCAGTTCGCTTGCATCCGAAAAATTGTAATCGTTTGGATTGGTTAGCTTCAATTTTTTGTAAAGTTCAATGCCTTTATCAATATCTTGATTGGCGACTTTTTTAATCGTTAACGAAATAGATTCTTTTATGGGTTCAAAAGGATAATTTTTCCATTTATTTTGATAAGCAATATTTGAAACTATTTCATTGATCAGCTGCATATTTCTACCGTTGGTCATAACAACAACACCGTTTCCATCTTCCAAACTTCCAATGTAATGACAAACAAATCCATCATTTCCTCCGCTGTGACCAAAGTATTTTGTACCATTATAATCTTGAATAAATACGCCTAAATTGTTATCAAGCCTTTTAATTGACATTTCTTTTGAAAGAATTTTATTGGATTTTCCTTGTAAAGACAGTTGAGTTTCGATGATGTATTTCGCCAAATCTGTAGGATTGGTCCATAAACCAGCCGCAGCCTGTTCGGGATAAATATGGTATTTGCCAACAACTTCTACCTTTCCATTATAACCCGTCGCTAAAAGATTTTGCTTGTCCGACGATGGCGGTTGATTAAAAGAACTTTGCGTCATTCCGATAGGTAGCAACACATTCTTTTGCATATAATCTGCATATTTTTCACCAGTTACATCTTCAACAATTAACTGAGAAACAGTCGTGCCGCCTCCTGAATATTGAAACTTGAGACCAGGCTCAAAAATAGAACGAACGGCATTAGAATTTGCAGGTTTTGTGCCATCCAAAATTTGCGTAATCGTCGGTAAAGCTTGTCCCTTTTCATAACCACCAAAACCGCTGACAGAAAGCCCAGCCGTATGACTTAACAATTGTGCGATGTTGATTTTTTTTCCTTTTGAAATCGAATCGTAAGGGAATTTCCATGTTTTCAAAAAAGTGTTAATATCCTGATCCAGATTTAATTTTTTGGCTTCGACCAACTTTAGAACGCCCAAACTGTTAAACGATTTACTAATTGATGCCGCCTGAAAAAGCGTTGCTGTGGTTGCTGGTCTTTTCTCAGAGACATCCGCAAAACCATAGGCTTTTACCCATTCAATCTTGTAATTTTTAACAACAGCAATACTTACTGCATTGACTTCGTAAAAATCCATTCGCTCTTTTAAAGTCGTTTTTTTGGTTTTAGTCTTGTCCCAAGCATTTAAATTATTCTCTAAAGATTTGATTTTTTCGTTGACATTTTGAGAATAAGTGGAACTTGAAAAAATCAAAAAAAGGAAAAGGATTGTATTTTTCATATGCGAAACCATTTGATTGTGATTCATATTCAATAATAATTATTTTTCTGCAAAACTGCGTCAAAATGCTTTAATACACGACCGACTAAAAAAAGTCGAACTCATTTTCCGAGAAATACTACCAATTAATTCGGATTTTTCCTAAAATCTGTCGGCGTTGTACCTGTGTATTTTTTGAATGAAGTACTAAATGATGACTTGGAATTGAAACCTACTTCATAAAGAATTTCTAAAATTGTCAAATCTTTTTTGGATGGATCTCGTAAAATTTCTTTGGCTTTTTCGATTCGATATTCATTAATAAAATCAAAAAAATGTTTGTCCATATACAAATTAATCAAAGCCGATAAATCTTTCACAGGCATCTTGACTTGCTCCGCCAAATTCTGAATCGTTAAGGATGAATCCAAGTAAGGCTCATTTTTAAGCATAAAATCTTTTAAAGATTCGATTGCTGCATTTTTCTCCGCATTAATTTCGGGACTCGGTTTTTCTTCGGTAACTACTTCTTTAATCGGTTTTAAATCCGAATTCACACCTCGGAAGAAATCAGGATTGTTTAATGCGACAAACAAATACCAACAAGTACAAACAAAAAAAGAAATACCATCAAGCATCACAATCCACTCCTTCAATTCTCCATTCCCATAGGTAAAAGTAACCAGCCATCTTATCAATACTAAAAAATGAACAACATAAAATAAAATGTTGATTTTATAAAGAGTATTAAGTATTGAAATATTGGGATTGGTATAATTCTCGAGATAGACCTTTTTTGACTTTCTAATGACCAAAAATGAAGCAATAAAATAAACTTGAAACAGAACTTCAAAAAGAATATAGAAAAATCGCATCATCGGTGATTCGCTCAATTCATTGATAAAACTAATTTTTCCAGCTCTGTCTTGAAAATATATTCCATAAGCCATATACAAATTGAACGCAACAAAAGGAATACAATGCCATAAATGCTTCGGTTTTAATCGGAATTTGGTGTAACAAACCGACAAAACATAGAAATAAAATGATGCGGGAAAGATATAGTTAAAACTCCAGCGGAAAGCTTCAAGGTTCATATAATTGACGGGGAAATCGCGCATCAAAAACTTCAAACCATCTGCAGCAGTCGTAAAAAGAAAAAACGCAAGTAAACAGTTGGAAAATTTATGCTTGGTTTTCACCGTAACCAAAAATAAGGCAAGGACAAGTACAAGGAAAATCCCTATAAAAGCAGCTATTTCTTTAAATGTGAAGTTGTCCATTTTTGTTTTGAATACAAAATCAAATGTAATATTTTTTCACATCTTTGAGAAAATACATTTATTCAATAAAATCTACATACAATGCTCATCCATTCCATTTAGCTGAAGTGATTCTTTGGCTGGTGAGATAAAAGGTATGTTTAATTCTAATCCGCGAAGGATAAATAATACACCCAAAATAAGTGTGATAATTGGTAAGATTTTTAAGATCGTTTGACGCTGTTTCACTGATAAAAAATTACCAAATAAAACGGTTGCAAACATTAAAGGCAAGGTTCCAAGTCCGAAGAAGAACATAAACATCGCACTTTTGTAAACAGATCCTAAACCAATGGCTGCTGTAAGTGAAGCGTAAACCATTCCGCAAGGTAAAAGTCCGTTTAATAGACCAACTATATAAAGAGAGGAAGAATCTTTCTTGATTAAGAATTTACCAAGAGAGAGTTTTACTTTTATCATCAAGGCGTTTACAGGACGAAGTTGCGTAGCACCATTTTCATAGAATTTTGGAATCATGACCATAATAATCATCAAAACTCCAATCAAAATACTTAGATAATTTTGTAATCCAACAAATGAAAATGATTCGCCAATCAATCCTAAAATTGCACCTAAAATTGTATAAGTGGTTACACGTCCTAATTGATAAGTCAAATTACGGAGTGTAAATTTTAGTTTGTTTTGAGATTCTAATCCCAAAGATAAAGCAATAGGTCCGCACATCCCCACGCAATGCAGGGACGATGTAAGACCTATGGATAATGCTATGATAACTATTGTGAAATCCATCGAATGGACTTTTTAATCAAATAAGTTTGATTATTTTCTTTCCAGCTTAAAGTTAATTCGTATTCTCCATCAATTAACTTAACAGATGGTACTAAAAAATTCTTTTTATCAGATAATTTGATCGGCATTTTGACATCTTTTGTTTCGTCATCATTACGCATCAAAAAAATATCTCCTTTAAAATCGGCAGCAGTAGTTGCTGGAAATTGAAATAAAAATCCATTTGCTTGTACAATAACTTCTGGTTTTTCGGCTAAAGCATTTGCACGTTTTTCAGCATTTATTTCATCCTGAAAATGAATTTCTTTTTCGTAATAATCCTCGGTTACCATTCCGCCTGTATCTCCTGCAAAATATAACAACGATAGAATGAATATCATAAAACATCCCAAAGCAATTGCTACATAATGTCCCCAATTTAACTTCATATGATTAATATTTGAATGGAGCTGAGAAGCTCGTTTCGTATTTATCGATTACTTTTCCTTTTTGATTGACTAATCCAATCACTACTTTTTCTTTGTACGATTTTACTTCATCCATTGGAATTTTCAAGAAGAATTTCCCTTGGATGATTTGACCTTTTTCCATGTTCAATTTATTTTCGCCTTCGTACATTTCTACTTTTGAGTTTTTGTGTGATAGCAATTGAACTGTTACAATTTGGTCTGCATTTGTTTTATTGTACAATGTATACTCGAATTGATTAACGTAATATTTACCTTCTACTTTGTAATCTGTTCCAGGAACTTTAAGGTATTTAGATTCTACATCAGAACGAGAGAACAAGAAAGCTGTCATTGCTCCAATTAATAATAATAAAGCAAATGTATAAGCAGCTAATCGTTTTGTGAATTTGAATTTTTCGCCACGTTTGATATCATCTTCCGAAGCATAACGAATCAATCCTGTTGGTAAACCGACTTTTTCCATTACTTCGTCACATGCATCAATACAAGCTGTACAGTTAACACATTCTAATTGGATTCCGTTACGAATATCAATTCCAGTAGGACAAACAACAACACATTGACCACAGTCAATACAATCTCCTTTTCCTTCTGCTTTACGATCTTCGTTCTTTTTGAATTTTGCTCGACCAGCTGTTCCTTCACCACGTTTGAAATCGTATGTTACATTGATTGTATGCGAATCAATTAATACTCCTTGGAAACGTCCGTAAGGACAAACCAATGTACACGCTTGTTCGCGAAACCATGCGAATACGAAATAAAACATTGCTGAGAAGAAAACTAATCCAACCAATGTTCCTACATTTTCGGCTGGTCCTTCTTTTATAACTGCGTATAAAGCGTCAGCACCAATAATATATGCTAAGAAAACATTAGCAATAATAAATGAAATGATAGCGAAGATGGTCCATTTCAATAATTTTTTACGAATTTTTTCTTCGTCCCAATCTTGCTTATCTAATCTAATTTGTTTTGCTCTATCTCCTTCTATGGCGTATTCTATTTTTCGGAAAACCATTTCCAAGAAAATTGTTTGCGGACATACCCATCCGCAGAACAAGCGACCATAAGCCATGGTGAATAATACGATGAAAATAATTGTCGTAATCATTCCTAAAGCTAAAAGGAAGAAATCGGATGTAAAGAACGGAAATCCGAATAAGATGAATTGGCTGTGCAAAACATCAAACTTGAACAATGGATTTCCATTAGGTAATTTAAAGAAAGGCGTTAAGATTAATATTGCTAACAATACATAACTTACATACGTCCTATAGTTTGTAAACTTACCTTTTGGCTTTTTAGGATAAACCCATTTACGTTCTCCAGTTCGCTCCATGGTTCCAATGGAACTACGAACATCTTCTTTCATTTGGTTGTTATCATCCAAATAATCGTCTAAATTAAATTCATCTTTTGGGTCAGAATTTTGAACACTCATTTTAGTGAATTTTAAATGTATACAAATTTACGACTAAAAAAGAAAAGAGAGCTTATAAATAAGCTCTCTTTCAATATGATATTTGTTGTAATTATTTAATGAATTACTTTTGTTTCCATGCTTCCATTAAGTCACCTTGAGGAGCAGCTGCACCTTCTGCAACTGTTTTCGTAGGTTCTTTTTGGTTGATGTAATAAACATAAGAAGCTACTTTCTCAATTGCTAATCCAGATAACTCTTTACGTTGACCAAATGCACGCATTTGAGGATTGTGAGGAGATCCATTATAAACAATGTGATAGATATTTTTGAACAAACTATCTTCTACATGATTCACCCAGTAATCATCAGTTAAGTTTGGTCCAATACCTCCTTTACCACCTTCCATGTGACATTGAGTACAGTTTTGCTCAAAGATTTTTTTACCTTGTTCTACGATTGCAGGATCGTTAGATTTGTTTACAGCTCCTGTGATATCAATATCATTTGCAACTGCCCAAATACTATCTTGCGCATCTTTGTAAACCATTTCTTCTTCGTATTCTTTGTCCATGTGAGCAAAGTCTGTGAAGCTATATGCCATTACGTAAACTACCATAAATACTACACCAAAGTAGAATAATGATAACCACCATTGTGGTAAAGCGTTGTCTAACTCTTTGATTCCGTCAAAACCGTGATCTAAGATAATAGATTCTTCTTCTTCGTCTGATTGTTTTTTACCAGCACTACTGAACAATCTTTTGAAGTAACCTATTTTACCATCTTCTAAATATTTAGCTTGTTCTTCTTCAGATAATCTTTTAAATTTCTCTGCTTCAACAACTTTGTTTAAAGCATTGATGATTAAAAGCATCACGATTGCAACTGCTAATACTGCCCAGAAAATTCCTTGTGCAAACACATGTTTCAAGTGCTCCAATAAATTGTGCATCATTCCTTGAAAACCTGGTTCTGGCACTACATCTACTGGCGTCACCATTGTAAACGCTAAGATTACTGCTAATAGCGTTAATGGAATAAATATATAAGCCGGGGTACGTTGTCTCATTTTGTATTATTTTTTTCGTTCTCTTCTGGTTCTAAATCTAAAGCTGCTGACTCGCTGTCTTTGTAAAACTCTTTTGGTTTTTTCATAACCTTAACAAAAATCGTCACAAAGACTGCTATAAATCCTATTAGGATTAATGTCTGCAATAAAGATGCATACTCATACTGAGAAAGGAATTCTTTATAATATTTTAACATTAGTTACTTGCTGTCTCTACTTGTTCAGCTTTGATATCTGTTCCTAAACGTTGTAAATATGCGATTAACGCTGTAATCTCACGATCTCTTAACGGAACAAACTCTTTACCTTGTTGTTTAGCTTCTGCTTCTTTTTTCGCATATAACTCTTTCAAGTCAGACGCATCTTTAAAGATAGTTTGCTCGATTGCTAAAGCTTGTTTGTTCATAGAAACTTGCATACTGTCAAAATCTTCTTGTTGATAAGGAACACCTAATGCAACCATTGATTTCATTTTATCACGCGTTAATTCACGGTCTAATTTATTATCAATTAACCAAGGGTAACGTGGCATGATAGAACCATCTGATGTAGAACGTGGATTCCACATGTGTTTGTAATGCCAAGCGTCTGGGTTTTTACCTCCTTCGCGGTGTAAGTCTGGACCAGTTCTTTTAGAACCCCATAAGAATGGGTGATCGTAAACAAATTCTCCTGCTTTAGAGTATTCACCATAACGTTTTACTTCGTCACGGAACGGACGAACCATTTGTGTGTGACAAGCATTACATCCTTCACGAATATATAAATCACGTCCTTCTAATTCTAACGGAGTATAAGGTTTGATACTTGCGATTGTAGGTACGTTTGATTTTACTACGATTGTAGGAACAATCTCTACTAAACCACCAACAGCTAAAGTTAATACTGCTCCAATTGTCATTACCAATGGAGTTCTCTCAATCCAAGAGTGAACACCTTCTCCTTGTGCACGTGTAGAAGCTTTTGGTGCTAAAGCTGGTGCCTCTGCTTCCTCGTTTGCAACAAAGTGTCCAGATTTTACAGTTTTCCAAACATTGATAATCATTAAGATTGATCCTAATAAATACAATGTTCCACCAAATGCACGTAATGGATATAACCATTTTTTAAGAATAGTAACCGTTTGTAAGAAGTTACCATATTCTAATGTTCCGTCTGCTGCGAATTGTTTCCACATTAAACCTTGTGTCCATCCTGCAACATACATAGGAATTACCCAGAATAAGATACCGAAAGTACCAATCCAGAAGTGAGCATTAGCCATCTTAACAGATGCTAATTTTGTATTGAATAATTTTGGTGCTAAGTAATAGATCATACCAAATGCGATAAATCCATTCCATCCTAAAGTACCTACGTGTACGTGAGCAGGAACCCAGTCTGTAAAGTGACCAATTTTATTCAATGTTTTTGTTGCTAACATTGGACCTTCAAAAGTAGCCATACCATAACAAGTTAAGGCAACTACGAAGAATTTCAAAATAGGATTTTCTCTTACTTTATCCCATGCACCACGTAATGTTAATAAACCATTTAACATACCTCCCCAAGATGGAGCGATTAACATGATAGAGAAACCTGTTCCTAAAGCTTGCGCCCAACCTGGTAATGCTGTATAAAGCAAGTGGTGAGGACCAGCCCAAATATAAATGAAGATTAATGACCAGAAGTGGATAATAGATAATTTGTATGAGAATACAGGTCTATTAGCTGCTTTTGGTACAAAGTAATACATTAATCCTAAGATAGGTGTCGTTAAGAAGAATGCTACGGCGTTGTGCCCATACCACCATTGTACTAACGCATCTTGAACTCCAGAATATAAAGAGTACGATTTTGGAGCTGTTAAACTAAATGTTACTGGGATTTCTAAATTGTTAAACACATGTAACATTGTAATTGCTGCCCAAGTTCCGATATAGAACCAAATTGCAACGTACAAGTGACGTACACGACGCTTAGCAATCGTTAAGAACATTTGTGCTCCAAACAATACCCAAACTAACGCGATTAAAATATCAATTGGCCATTCATGCTCAGCATACTCTTTAGAAGTGTTGTATCCTAAGATAAATGTTACAAATGATAATACAATAAATAATTGCCATCCCCAGAAAACGATCCAGCTTAAAACATCGCTGTACATTCTGGTTTTCAACAACCTTTGCATTGAATAATAAGCTCCAGTAAAGAAAGAGTTCCCAACAAAGGCGAATACCGCAAATGTTGTGTGAATCATTCTTAATCTACCAAAACCAAGTTTTCCTTGCGAATTGATTAATCCTTGAATGTTTCCTCCAATTGTTCCATCATCCGATCCGAAGATGTATTCTGGTAACGTAGGAAAAAACAACAAAGTTGCAACCAATACTCCAAAGAAAAATGCCATAACTGCCCAAAACAATGTGGCATAAAGGAAATACTTTACGATCTTATTGTCGTAACTAAAAGTCTGCATTTGCATTATGAGTCGATTTTATCTTGTGTTTTTTTATCATCTTTTAACATTCTCACCGCTGGAGATTCGTCTTCGTCAAACTGCCCTTTCTTGTACCCTAAAAAGAATAAAAGAAGGAAAATTGCCCCCAAAGAGACACTAACTAATATCATTAATAATAATATCCCCATAGCTCCACAAAATTACAAAGCCCTAAGTTCTTATCACAATGATTTTGGTCAGAGCAGTATGTATAACTCTAATTTAAAATCAATCTAAATTCCATTTTGTTAATTTATCCGCAATTCGGGTACTTGCCGTTGCAAAAATTAACACTGAAATAGAACTTATTGGCATTAATATAGCCGCTACAACTGGCTGTAAATAACCAGAAACAGCAAAACTAAGCCCAACAATATTATACAAGAAACTGATGAAAAAAGCAATTTTTACAAATTTCATCGTAGTCTTCGATAACTTTAAGAAATTTGGAATTGCAGAAAAACTTTTTGCATCCAAAATTCCATCACACGAAGGTGAAAAACTGTTAATATCCTCAGAAATAGAGATTCCAACTGTACTTTGTTTCAAAGCTCCAGCATCATTCAATCCATCTCCAAGCATCATCACTTTCTTCCCATCTTGTTCCAATTGTTTGATGTATTCTAACTTATCAGTTGGCGATTGATTAAAAATCAATTTTGCATTTGTTGGAAAAATAGTTTCTAAATATTCTTTTTCAGAATCATTATCCCCAGACAAAACGTGTAACTGATAAGCATCCAATTCTTTCAATAAACGATCTAAACCTTTTCTATATCGATTGGTGTAAACAAATTTACCAAAAACTTCTTCATTAATTGATATAAATACTTGAGATTGATTTAAAGTATTTTCATTAAAAATAGCATTCGTAAAACTTCTCGAACCAACTTTTATTTGATATCCATCTACATCAGCTTGCTGACCTTTACCTACAATCTCTTCGTAATTAGAAATCGGTAAATGATCATCAACCGTCAACTTCTTATATAATGTACGACTTAACGGGTGATTAGAGTTTCTAATCAATGCTTTCACCAATTGCTTTTGATACTCAGAAAGTTCTTTCCCTTCATATTGCACTTGCGCTTCATCACTTTCCGTAATTGTACCAGTTTTATCAAAAACTACATCTGTAATTTTTTCCATTCTTTCGACTGTA
The DNA here is from genome assembly GCF_013488205.1 of Empedobacter falsenii. NCBI lineage: Bacteria > Pseudomonadati > Bacteroidota > Flavobacteriia > Flavobacteriales > Weeksellaceae > Empedobacter > Empedobacter falsenii. The sequence goes on from NZ_CP040908.1 coordinate 3,271,610, forward strand.
GATGTATTTTTTACATAGAATTTCTTATTACCGAAAATACGCATCATGTGTCCCAAAATAAACGGAGAAGACAAACCTAACGCACAAGGGCAAGCGATAATTAAGATTGATGTAACAACTTCTAATATTTTTGAAGAATCGTGGAAATACCAATAAACAGCAGAAATTGCTGTAATAATAAGGATGATTAATGTGAAATAATGACTGATTTTATTCGTCAAAGCATTCAACTCAGATTCTTCTTTCTGGAAAGCATCATTGTTCCATAATTGGGTTAAATAACTTTGATTAACATCCGAAATAATTTCCAACTCAATTGCATGACCAGATTGTTTTCCTCCAGCAAATATTTTATCTCCAGCTTTTTTCTGAATCAAGCGAGATTCTCCCGTCACAAACGAGTTATCAATCATCGCTTCACCTTTCATCAAAATAGCATCGGCTGGAATAATTTCTTCATTTCTAATTAAAATTCGATCACCTTTTTTCAAATCAGCTAACAAAATTGGTTGTTCGTAACCATTTTCTAATTTCGCAACTGCAATTGGATAAAACGATTTGTAATCTCGATCAAATGCCAACGCTTGCATTGTTTGTTGCTGAAACCATTTCCCTGTCAACATCAAAAATAGAAGCATCGCTAATGTATCAAAGTAACCTGGCGAAATATCGAAAATGATATCATAGGTCGATTTGAACATAATCACAATAATTCCTAACGCAATAGGTACATCGATATTGATATATTTATTTTTCAGACCTTGCCAAGCCGAAACAAAATAATCGGTAGATGAATAAAAGAAAACAGGCAACGATAACGCGAACATTGTCCAACGGAAATATCCTTTGTTTTGATCTAACCATTGTTCTTTTACATTACCAAAAACTTCGACATATTCTGGAAACGATAAAAGCATAATATTCCCAAAACAGAATCCTGCAATTACCAATTTGCTCACCAAAGAACGATCGACTTTACTTTTTTTCTTTTTGTCTAATGTTTTTAGATTAATCGAAGGTTTATAGCCTAAATTTGTAATAAATCTTGCCAAATCACCTAATTTCAAATCCGCATCACGATACGTAATCTGAACAGTTTTTTGCGTAAAATTGACATTAGAAGATATAATATTTGGATTAATCGTATCCAAACTTTCTAACAACCAAACACACGAAGTACAGTGCATTACAGGCACGTAAAAGGAGACAACTGTAACGCCGTCATCTGAAAAATCGACAACTTTATCAAAGATTTCTTTTGTGTTTAAGAAATCAAATTGATGATTACTTTTTCCATCAGGACGCAAACCTGCATTACGATTAAGGTCGTAATAATCTTTTAGATTATTTACGTTTAAAATCTCGTAAACCGTTTTACAACCCTGACAACAAAAATCCTTTTCATCGAACTGAATAACCTCTTCTTCAATTCGTTGACCACAGTGAAAACAATTCTCTTCCATACTATTTTACAAAATTACTTTCCTTTTATCAGAATTAACGTTAACTTTGTATGAATTAAGTCATAACAACAAGATATGTCAGAGTTTAATGAGAATGTAGTATCGATTAAAGCGATGTTTGATAACCCAGAGTCTTTCGGGGTTTTTAGTAAGGAAGAATTATTGGAGTTTGAGCAAGAAAAGAAAATCATCAACCTAAAAAAAGGAGACGAAATTATACAAGAAGGTCATACACCAAAAGGTATATATTGCGTCATGAAAGGAACTGCTAAGTTGTTCAAAATTGGTTTTAATGGAAAAGAGCAAATTCTACGTTTTATCAACGAAGGTGACATTATCGGTTATCGCTCAATCTTAAGTCAAGAAGTTTTTGGTGCATCTGCAACTGCAATGACGCCAGTTGAAATATATTATATTCCAGAAAAATTCTTCTTAAAATTATTAGAAGTTAATCCAAAATTAGCTTTCAATATTTTACAAAGAATTGCAAAAGATTTGGGAGAATATGCAAGAACAATTACTTATTTAGCACAAAAAACAGTTCGTGAACGTTTGGCTGAAGTTTTAATTTTATTAGAAGGAAAATTAGGAACAGACAAAGACGGATTTATCAACATTTCGTTGACACGCGAAGAAATGGCAAATTTGATTGGAACAGCAACAGAATCTGCAATTCGTTTGATTTCCGAATTCAAAACTGATGAATTAATCGAAGTTGAAGGAAGAAAAATCAAAGTTTTAGATCATCAAAAATTGACGAAATTAGGTCATGTTATTTTGTAAGAATTTATTCTTGATATAAAATCAAAAGTCGCTCTGTGAGCGACTTTTTTTTATGCAAACTATTTCAATTTCATATAATAATCTTTGAGAATTGGATCAATTTTTTCGAGCGCATATCTCAACGTTGTTCTTGGCATTTGCAACGTATATTCGTCCAAAAACTCAATCAACTTTTCTTCGTTCATTTTTCCCATTTCACGCAACATCCAACCATTTGCCTTGTGCATTAAATCGTGTGAATGATTAAGATTTTTCAACACAATTTCTGGAACAATTGAAAATGATTTTTGTTTGATAAAATACATCGTTGATACAATTGCGATTCGTTTTTCCCACAAATCTTCAGAATCCGCCAATTCAAAAAGCAATTCTTCTCGTTTTTGATGAAAACAATAATGTCCCAAAATTTTATAACAACTTGTGTCAACCAAATCCCAATTGTTGATTTGAGAAGTTTGAGCAAGATAAAAATCGATAATTTCTTTTCGTACAAGTTCGTCTTTTGATTTTTCGTACTTCAAAACCAACATCAACAAAGCAGTTAATCTATATTCGTGAATATCGGAACTCAATAAATTTTTGATGTCATTTAACGAAACTTGTTGATAAAATTCTTTCGCAATCAAACGTTGATTCGGAACAGAAATCCCAAAAAAAATATCTCCTTCGCCATATTCTCCTTTTCCAGTTTTGAAAAAACGCATCATAATTTTTGCTTTTCCTTCATCCGCTAAATCTTGCAAAGTTGATTTTAATTGCTCTATCATATTTTATCAATTAGATGTTGAAGTTAACAAAAAAAGAGTCCAAAAACTGAACTCTTATTTATTTTAAAATATTAAATATAAATTTCCTAACTTTAATACAAACTTATAGTTATGAATTTCAAACACAAGCCTCTAATATTATTTTTCTTCCTGATTATAATAATCAATGGTCTTATAAAACTGTACAATAATCCCTCTGAAAACTCGACAAGTCTTAATATTCAAATTGGATTATTGCTTATGGTTATATTAATTCTAATTTTTAATCTTAAAAAATCTAAAAATTAAACCTATTATTCTTCCGTATCATTTTCTTCTTCTTCATCATAATACTGAAAAAGGAAGTTATTATAAGGAAAACGTTTCATGTGAATTTCTTTCACTTCTTCATAAACTGTTTTGCGCAAATCTTCTAAATTATCTTTTTCCGTTGCCGAAATAAACAATGTCGGATAATCTGTTTTCGCCATCCAAGTACGTTTCCAATCTTCTAATGAATAATTTTCAAATTTCTTTTCAGACAAATCATCTTCATCTTGTTTGATATAAGAAAAATTATCAATTTTATTGAAAACCATAATCGTTGGTTTTTCTTTCGATTCAATTTCAGCTAAAATTTGATTCACAGAATTTACATGATCCTCAAAACTTGCATGCGAAATATCTACAACATGCACCAACAAATCTGCTTCACGAACTTCATCTAATGTAGATTTGAACGACTCCACTAATTGTGTAGGCAATTTACGAATAAACCCAACCGTATCCGTTAATAAGAAAGGTAAATTACCAATCACCACTTTACGAACCGTTGTATCTAATGTTGCGAATAATTTATTTTCGGCAAAAACTTCAGATTTCGATAAGACATTCATCAACGTAGATTTCCCAACATTTGTATATCCAACCAACGCAACGCGTACCAATGCACCACGATTTTTACGTTGAGTTGCCATTTGCTTATCGATTCCTTTCAATTTCTCTTTCAATAACGTAATTCGATCACGAATAATACGTCTATCCGTTTCAATTTCCGTTTCACCAGGGCCACGCATACCAATTCCCCCACGCTGACGCTCTAAGTGCGTCCACATTCGTGTTAATCGCGGTAATAAATATTGGTATTGTGCCAATTCTACTTGCGTACGCGCATAAGAAGTTTGCGCTCGTTGAGCAAAAATATCTAAAATCAATTGTGTACGATCGATGATTTTTTTGTTGACAACTTTCTCAATATTTTTCAACTGAGAAGGTGTTAATTCATCATCAAAAATAACTGTATCAATATCATATTCTTCGACAAAAGCTGTGATTTCATCTAACTTCCCGCTTCCTACAAAGAATTTAGAATCAGGTTTGTCCATTCTTTGCGTAAAACGTTCTCCAACTGTCGCTCCAGCTGTATAAGCTAAGAACTCCAATTCGTCCATATATTCCGTCAGTTTTTCTTCGGATTGTTCACGTGTAATCAATCCAACTAAAACTACTTTTTCGTATTGTGCTTCTTGTTTTTCTAACATATATTACTGCAAAAGTAAAAGAAAGTTTTGGATGTCAGACTACTTCGTCTAAAATCTTAACGATAATTTTCACATTCTATTAAAATTAAATCAGATAAAATTTTCATCTTTGCCGATTCACTAAACAATATACTTTATGAAGAAAAATTTACTATTTGGAGCTTTAACTTTATTATCATTGAGTGTTAATGCTCAAAATCAAAAAATATCTTTTGAAGAATCAGAAGGTTTTACAATAGGAAATCTTAATAACCAAAAAAATTGGTTTAATTGGGGATATGTATCAGATAACAACTCTAAAGTCATTAACACATTTGCAAGCGATGGTAAAAATTCAGCACAAGTTATAAATAATGAAATTGAAGAAGGTAATTGGGGAGGAATTGCTTATCCTGTAATTAAGTATCGTAAATATTCTATTTCTGCAGATGTATATTTAGACAACACTGACAATTCTAATTACGAAATGTTAGCATTATACAATGAAAATAATGATTACGATCTAGTTGGTGGTTTACTTTTTTATTACGACGGAGAAGTCGCCTACGAAGACATGGAAACCAGCATAGTTTTGGGAACATGGACTCCTAAAAAATGGTACAATGTAAAAGCAGAAGTCGATTTAAAAACGAAAAAAGTTATTTATTTCTTAGACAATGTAAAAGTAAAAGAAACTAATATTTCTAATTTAAACAATGAAATTACTGAAGTAGATTTTAGTTTTGATAATTATGGTTCTGGATTTATAGTTGATAATGTTAAAATTGTAGATTTAGAGAATTTAGGTACAAATGAAAATAACAAAACAGAAATTTCTATTTATCCTAATCCTGTAAACGATTATCTTAATATAAATTCTGATAAAAAAATCATTGCAATAAGTATTACAGATTTAACTGGAAAAACACTTTTTGAAGGTACAAATTTGAATAAAATAGATGTTAATCATTTATCTAAAGGATTATATTTAATCAAAATAAAAACCGATAATTCTGAATCAATTCAAAAATTCATAAAAAAATAATCATTTTTAAAGCGAAATATAAAATATATATTTCGCTTTAATTTTGAATAAAACTTATTATTTCATCAAAAAAATAGAATAATTTACTTTTTTTGATCTACTTAAGAACTCTTTTCTCTAATTTTAAAAAAATTCATTGTCAATTAAAATTTCCTTTCTACATTTGTTCCAACAAAAAATAAAAATGTACACAAATCAATTACATCATCACCATCATACTTGCACTCAAGCGAGCAGATAGTGGTATGTAATGATTTTATCACAATATCTAAGTCCCGTTTGAGTAAATCGAACGGGATTTTTTGTTACTTCAAGATTTAATCATCGATTTACTCAAACTTAAAAATATAAAATATTAAAAATGAGTAAATTAAAAATAGCCATTCAGAAAAGCGGTCGATTAAGTGAAAAATCACTCGAATTATTGAAAGATTGCGGAATTAAAATCTCTACAAGTAATCGAAAATTAAGAACCGAATCTCCAAATTTCCCTATCGAAGTTTTATTCTTGCGTGACGACGATATTCCGCAATATGTAGAACAAGGGGTTGCTGATATAGGCATTTTAGGCGAAAATGAAGTTTGGGAAAAAGATAAAAATGTCGCACAAATTCGTCAATTAGGTTTTGCAGGTTGCAAACTTTGTTTAGCGATCCCGAAAGATGAAATTTATACGGATTTAAGTTATTTTCAAGATAAAAAAATTGCTACTTCTTATCCACGTATTTTAGGGAAATTCTTCCAAGAAAAAGGAATTAATGTTAAGATTGAAGAAATCGGTGGAAGCGTAGAAATTGCTCCAAGTATCGGTTTGGCAAATGCTATTTTTGATATCGTGTCTACGGGTTCAACGTTATTAACAAATGGCTTGAAACAAGTGGAAACAGTGGTTGAATCACAAGCTGTTTTAATTTCTAATAAAAATCTTGATGCTGAAAAACAAGCTATTGTAGATCGTCTTTTATTTAGAATCGAAGCAGTTAAACAATCTTCTGAAAACAAATATATTTTATTAAACGCACCAAACGAAAAGTTAGAAGAAATCATTGCTTTGTTGCCCGGAATGAAATCTCCAACAGTCTTACCATTGGCCGAGAAAGGTTGGTCATCAATCCACACAGTCATTAAGGAAGATACTTTTTGGGACATCATCGAGCAATTGAAAGCTTTGGGTGCGGAAGGAATTTTAGTGTTAGAAATTGAAAAAATGATTTTATAATTTTTTATTGACGATTTACAATTTACGACTCAATCGTAATTCGTAATTCTAAAATCGTAATTCATAACAAAATGCAAACATATATCAAACCTCAACTTTCAGATTGGTCAACGTTAACAGCTCGACCAACGAAAGAAGCACAAGATTTACAAAAAATCGTTTTAGATGTTTTTGGAAAAATTCAAGCGGAAAAAGACCAAGCATTAATTGATTTTACAGAAAAATTTGATCAAGTTAAGTTAACTTCTTTAGAAATTTCTACTCAAGAAATTGAAGAAGCAAAAACTTTAATTTCTGAAGATTTAAAACAAGCAATTCAATTAGCAGCTTCTAATATTGAAAAATTTCACGCTGAACAACGAGAAGAAATAAAAGTTATTGAAACAACAAGAGGTGTAAATTGTTGGAGAGAATCTCGAGGTATAGAAAATGTAGGAATTTATATTCCAGGTGGAACTGCTCCGTTATTTTCTACGACATTAATGTTAGGGATTCCTGCAAAATTAGCGGGTTGTCAAAATATTATTTTGTGTACTCCTCCAAATAAAGAAGGAAAAATTCACCCAGCGATTTTATATACAGCAAATTTAATTGGAATTGAGAAGATTTATAAAGTTGGCGGAATCCAAGCTATTGGTGCGTTAACTTTTGGTACAGAAACAATACAAAAAGTTGATAAAATTTTTGGACCGGGAAATCAATATGTAACCGCTGCCAAACAAGTGGCTCAAAATTTTGGAGTTGCTATTGATATGCCTGCTGGTCCAAGTGAAGTTTTAGTCATTGCAGATGGAACCTCAGTTCCTAAATATGTCGCAGCTGATTTATTATCGCAAGCCGAACACGGAATAGATTCACAAGTGATTTTATTAACAACTAACGAGCAAACGTTGAACGAAACTATTGTTGAAATTAATGCTCAATTAGAACTTCTACCAAGAAAAGAATTAGCGGCTAAAGCTTTAGAAAATTCGAGAGGAATCGTGTTAAATTCTATCGAAGAATGTGTGAATTTTTCTAATATTTATGCACCAGAACATCTAATTTTTGCTTGCAAAACGGCTGAAAGTTATATCGAAAAAATTATTAATGCAGGCTCTGTTTTCTTAGGAAATTATTCGTGCGAATCCGCTGGAGATTATGCATCAGGAACTAATCACACTTTACCAACCAATGGTTATGCAAAGAATTATTCTGGAGTTTCCTTTGATAGTTTTATCAAGAAAATCACGTTTCAGAAATTAACTGCTGAAGGAATTCAAAATATCGGTCCAGCTATTGAATTAATGGCCGAAGCCGAAGAATTATTTGCACACAAAAATGCGGTAACGCTACGTTTGTTAGACTTAAGATCTAAGGCGTAAGTCACAAAGAATAATTCAAAAGTATTAAATAAACAAAATCTTAAGTCTTAGAACTTAAACCTTATAACTAAAATGAATTCATTTAATATAAATAATCTCATTCGTCCCAACGTAAAAGCGATGAAAGCATATTCATCTGCTCGTGACGAATTTCAAGAAATAAATGACAATTTCGTTTTCTTAGATGCGAACGAAAATCCCTTCAATAATGGATTGAATCGTTATCCAGATCCTTTGCAACGCAATGTAAAATCGATTTTAAGTAAAATCAAAAACTTTCCTGCAAATCAGATTTTATTAGGAAATGGAAGTGATGAAGTTTTAGATTTAATTTTCCGTGCATTTTGCGAACCGAATCAAGATAATGTTATTGCGATTTCTCCTTCTTATGGGATGTACGGAGTTTTAGCTAATCTGAATGCAATTGAATACCGAAAATCTTTATTAAATGAAGAAGATTTTCAACCGAATATCAAAGATGTTTTCTCGAAAGTGGATGATAAAACGAAAATGATTTTCTTGTGTTCTCCGAACAATCCAACTGGAGAAATCATCAAAAGAGAATCTATTTTAGAAATTGTAAATCGTTTCAATGGTTTAGTCATTATCGACGAAGCTTATGTTGATTTCGCTAGAGAAACGTCTTGGATTGAAGAAACAAAAAATTATCCAAATGTAATTGTCACACAAACTTTGTCAAAAGCAGTTGGTTTGGCCGGAATCCGTTTAGGAATTTTGTATGCTTCACAAGAAATTGTTGATGTTTTAAACAAGATTAAACCGCCTTATAATATTAATCAATTAACGCAATTAAAAGCGATTGAAATTTTAAGCGATTACGATAAAGTGGTAGCTGTAACAAATACTATTATTCAACAAAAAGAAGTTTTAGAAAATGCTTTAACTGAGATTTCATTTGTAGAGAAAATATATCCAAGCGATGCCAATTTCATTTTAATTAAAGTAGATAATGCGAACGAACGTTACAATCAATTGGTTGAAAAAGGAATTGTTATTCGTAATCGAAACAACGATGATTTATGTCAAAATTGTTTGAGAATCACAGTTGGAACGGAACTTGAAAATCAGAAATTAATACAAACACTTAAAATAATATAACTTTGAAACGTGTACTTTTTATAGATAGAGATGGAACAATGATCTTGGAGCCAGCCGACTACCAAGTTGACAGCTTTTCGAAACTAGAATTCTATCCTGAAGCATTTACTTATTTAGGTAAAATTGCGAAAGAATTGGATTACGAATTAGCAATGGTTACGAACCAAGACGGTTTGGGAACGCCCGCTAATCCAGAAGAATTATTCTGGCCGATTCAAAATTTCGTGGTAAAAGCTTTTGAAAATGAAGGGGTGAAATTCGAGGATATTTACATTGATAAAACTTTTGCCCACGAAAATGCTCCAACGCGTAAACCTGGAACGGCATTATTAACAAAATACATCAATAATACAGAGTACGATTTAGTAAATTCGTTTGTGATTGGTGATCGAATAACAGATGTGAAATTAGCTCAAAATCTTGGTGGAAAAGGAATTTTTATCGCGAATGACGAAGCTTTAGGCGCTGACGAGATCAACTATAACGAAGGTTTAAATGAAACGATTGCTTTAAAAACAACGTCGTGGAAAGAAATTTACGAGTTCTTAAAACTTCAAAATCGCACGGCTTCAATTGTTCGAAACACGAATGAAACAAAGATCAAAATCGATTTGAATTTAGACGGAACTGGAAAATCGGATATTTCGACTGGTTTACACTTTTTCGATCATATGCTAGATCAAATTGCGCGTCATGGACAAATGGATTTAGTAATTAAAGTCAATGGAGATTTAGAAGTGGACGAGCATCACACTATTGAAGATACTGCTATTGCTTTGGGCGAAGTTTTTACTCAAGCTTTAGGAAATAAATTAGGCATCGAACGTTACGGATTCACTTTACCGATGGACGATTGTTTAGCACAAGCAGCGATTGATTTTGGCGGAAGAAATTGGTTGGTTTGGGAAGCTGAATTTAAACGGGAAATGATTGGTCAAATGCCAACAGAAATGTTCTATCACTTTTTCAAATCATTTACAGACGGAGCAAAAGCAAACTTAAACATCAAAGCAGAAGGTACAAACGAACATCACAAAATCGAAGCGATTTTTAAAGCCTTTGCCAAAGCTATAAAAGTGGCGGTTAAGCGCGATCCAGAAAAAATGATTTTACCATCAACAAAAGGACTTTTGTAGACTTAAGTCTTAAGGTATAAATTCTAAGGATTTTCTTTTCCTTATACACCTTATGACTTAGAACTTAGAACTAAAAAAATGATAGCAATAGTAAAATACAATGCAGGAAATGTAAAATCGGTGTACAATGCGGTAACTCGTTTGGGATACGAAGCAATAATTACAGATGATTTTGAAACCTTGCAAAATGCAGACAAAGTAATTTTCCCTGGAGTTGGTGAAGCAAGTTCCGCAATGACCTATTTAAAAGAAAAAGGCTTGGATAAAATTATTAAAAACTTAAAACAACCAACTTTAGGAATATGTTTAGGACAACAATTAATGTGCGCTTATTCGGAAGAAGGAAATACCGATTGTTTAGGAATTTTCCCTATTCAAGTGAAATTATTTCCTTCAACAGAAATTGTTCCTCATATGGGCTGGAATACGATTTATGATTTAAAAACACCTTTGTTTAATGATGTTAAAGAAAACTCCGACATTTATTATGTACACAGTTTTTATTGCGAAAATTCAGAATATACAATCGCGAAAACAGACTATATTTTAGAATATTCAGCTGCTTTAAATAAAGATAATTTTTACGCAACTCAATTTCACCCAGAGAAATCTGCAGGAATAGGAGAACAAATATTAAAAAACTTTCTAAGTTTATAGTAATTATAAATTCACACACATGAAAAAAATAGTTTTTACTTTACTTAGTGCTTTTGCAATTTCACAGGTTTCTGCTCAGGAAAAAGTGTATTTCACCTCTACTCCTTCTTTAAGTCCAGATGCTAAAACGGTTTATTTTAGTTACGATGGCGATATTTGGTCAACTGATATTAATGGCGGAAATGCAGCAAGAATCACAGCTTTAGAAGGCGAAGAAATTAATCCTCGTGTTTCACCAGATGGAAAATGGTTGGCATTTAGTTCTAATCAATATGGGAATTACGATATTTATATAATGCCTATAAATGGTGGACAAATCAAACAATTGACGTTTCATCAAGCCAAAGACGAAGTCGAAAGTTGGAGCTGGGATAGTAAATCGATCTATTTTACATCAAACCAAAATAATGGATTTGGAAGTTTTAAAATTGATTTAGACGGAAAAACACCAGAAGCGCTTTTTACAAATTATTTCAACACAACAAATGGTTTAGTAGAAACTCCTCAAGGCGAATATATTTTCACCAACTCATCTGAAAGTGCAAGTCAAGTTACACGAAAAAGATACAAAGGAGAAAATAATCCAGATTTATTAGGATATAATCCAACCACAAAAAGTTATAAACAATATACCGATTACAACGGAAAAGATTTTAATCCAACAGTTGATAAAAACGGAATTATTTATTTTATTTCGGACGAAAATAATGGCGAATACAACTTATATCAATTAGCAAATGGTAAAAAAGAAGCGTTAACAAAATTTGAAACTTCGATCAAGAAACCTTTTGTTTCGGCTGATGGTTCAAAAGTTGTTTTCGAAAAAGAGTACCAATTATTTGTTTACGATGTAAAAGCAAAAACGTCGAAACCTCTTACAATTAATGTCAATTCGAATAAATCTTTAGAAAAAGAGCAAAATTTTGAAGTTGAAAATAATATTGATTATTTTGATATTTCTCCCGACGGAAAGAAAATGGCTTTTGTAAGTAGAGGAATTATTTTTGTTTCGGATAATGAAGGAAAGTTTGTCAATCAAATTTCTGATGGAAAAGAACGTGTTTTAGAAGTAAAATGGTTGAAAGACAACAAAAATTTAATCTTCAATCAAACCTACAAAGGTTATCAAAATTGGTTTAAAATTTCGGCTGACGGAAAAGGAAAAGTTGAACAATTAACTTCTGATTTAAGAAATAATCGAGACATTACATTCAACAATGATTTATCACAAGCTGTTTATTTAAGTGGACGCGATGAAGTCAGATTATTAGATTTGAAATCACTTAAATCATCAACAATTGTTAAAGATGAAATTTGGGCTTTCCAAAATTCGAAACCATCTTTTTCTCCAAATGATGAATATGTGTTATTCTCTGCAAAACGCAATTTCGAGTTGGATATTTTTATTCACAACATCAAAAAAAATACAACTGTTAATTTAACGAATACTGGTGTTTCTGAAGCTGATCCTACTTGGTCTCCAGACGGAAAATATATTTATTTTTCAAGCGATAGAAAAAATCCGTCCTATCCTTTAGGAATGCAAGAATCAAGTATTTATCGCGCTTCTTTAGATTGGTTTGATCAAGCTTATAAATCAGAGAAATTTGATAATTTATTTGTCGAAGAAAAAAAGGTTGAGAAGAAAGAGAAAAAAGAAGAAAAGAACGATTTTAAAGCATTAACTATTAATCCAGAAGGATTCTTGGAACGAATTGAATTGGTAACAGATCGTTTTGGATATCAGACAAATCCTTTTGTTTTTGCGGATGATAAAAAGCAATTTTTATTCTATAACACCAATCAAGAAAATGGAAAATTTCAGTTATACAGAAAAACAACCACTGATTTTGAAGAAGATAAAACAGATAAAATATTCAACAAAGGCGCTGATTTTATCGTAAAAAATGAGAAAAATCTTTATGCTTTAATCGATAATTCTGTTTACAAATTTGGCATTAGTTCTACAAATCCTGAAAAAGTTAGTATTAAATATAATTTCAATAAAAACTTAGCTTCAGAATTCAATCAAATGTACGAGGAAGCTTGGGCTGGAGTAGAAGAAAATTTCTATGATGAGAATTTTCACGGAATCGATTGGAAAGCTAAAAAAGAGCAATATGCAACGTTTTTACCTTATGTCAACAATCGAAATGATTTGAGAATTTTGTTAAATGATCTATTAGGTGAATTGAATTCTTCGCATTTAGGTTTTTCATCTTTCGGAAAAGAAGAGAGTCGAAGATTGAATTATTTCACCAACGAAACAGGAATTATTTTCAGAAAAGATCAACCTTTTACAGTTGAAAAAATCTTACGAAAATCTCCTGCTTTCCTTAAAAATGTTGATGTTCAAGAAGGTGATATTTTAGTGAGTGTAAATGGGCAAAAAATCGATCAAAACCAAAATCGTGAAACTTATTTTACAACGCCTAAAAAATTAGAAGAATTAACGCTTGAATTTGACCGAAAAGGAAAAACAATTTCGACGAAGATTCATCCAATTTCAAATAACGAATTGAAATCGCTTTTATATGATGAATGGATTTATGAAAATCGTCAGCGTGTAAAAAAATTAAGCAACGATAGAATCGCTTATTCGTACATGAAAAATATGTCTACTTCTGAATTGGATGTGTTTTTATTAGACATGGTAGAGCAAGAGAATAGAAAAGATGGTGTCATTTTAGATTTGCGTTTCAATACAGGTGGAAATGTACATGATAAAGTCTTGAACTTTTTATCGCAAAGACCTTATTTGAAATGGAAATATCGTGAAGGACAATTAACTGTTCAACCGAACTTTGCACCGTCAGGAAAACCAATTGTTTTATTAATTAACGAATACTCATTAAGCGATGCAGAAATGACAGCCGCAGGATTCAAAGCCTTAAAATTAGGAAAAATCATCGGTCAAGAAACGTATCGATGGATCATTTTTACTTCTGGAAAAGGATTAGTTGATGGTTCATTTTATCGTTTACCAAGTTGGGGAACTTATACTTTGGATGGACAAAATTTAGAAAAAACTGGTGTTAAACCTGACATTTATATTAAAAATACATTCTTAGATCGATTAGAAAATAAAGATCCTCAATTGGAGCGTGCAATCCAAGAGGTCATGAAAGAATTAAAATAAATTTAAGACTTAAGTTGTAAGGCGTAAGAAGTTACACCTTAGATCTTATGTCTTACACCTTAAAACTAAAGAATAATGAGAATAATCCCAGCTATAGATATTATCGACGGAAAATGCGTTCGATTATCGCAAGGCGATTACGATACAAAAAAAATATACAACGAAAATCCGTTGGAAGTAGCAAAAGAATTCGAGGATTACGGTATCGAATATTTGCACTTGGTGGATTTGGATGGCGCTAAATCAAAGCAAATCATTAATTATAAAACGTTAGAATTAATTGCTTCTAAAACCAATTTAAAAGTTGATTTTGGAGGTGGAATTAAGGCTAATGATGATATTAGAATTGCTTTTGAATGTGGTGCAAACCAAATTACAGGCGGAAGTATTGCGGTTCAAAATCCGACCTTATTTCAAGAATGGATTGATCAATACGGAAGCGATAAAATCATTTTAGGCGCAGATGCTAAAGATCGAAAAATTGCTACACATGGTTGGTTAGAAACCTCAGAATTAGATGTGATAAATTTTATCCAAGAATATAAAACCAAAGGAATTGATTATGTAATTTGTACAGACATCGCGAAAGATGGTATGTTACAAGGAACTTCAAACGAATTGTACGCTGAAATTTTAGCAGCTTCGGATGTCAAATTAATTGCTTCTGGCGGAGTATCCTCAATTGATGATCTAATCAAAGTAAAAGAATTAGGCTGCGAAGGAGCAATTTTAGGGAAAGCGATTTATGAAGGGAGAATTGATTTGAAAGTTCTTAGTCCTATGCTCTAAGTTCTAAGGAAAATATTTCGTAAATTTTACTTACTAAACTTATAGCTATGAATACATTTGAATCTTTGTTAGTATGGAAAAAATCTCACGAATTAACATTAAAAATTTACGAGATTACCAAAAGTTTTCCAAAAGAAGAAATATTTGGTATCACAAGTCAAATTAGACGTGCCGCATATTCTGTACCTTCAAATATTGTAGAAGGTCGAAAGAAAAGTACAATTCCGCACAGATTAAGTTTCTTATCTCATTCAATAGGATCCTTAGAAGAAGTTAAATATTTTCTACTATTATCTAAAGATTTAGGCTATTTAAATCAAGAAATTTATGATACTATTTTTCCATTAACTGAAGAAGTAGGAAGACTTTTAAATGGTTACGAAAAATTTATAAAGAACGACAACTTTAGTTCTAAGACTTAAGTTGTAATTTTAAAGGTATTTAAATTAATATAAAAAAAACAGTTCTAAATTTAGGATGTAGGATTCTAACCTTAAGTCTTAGAACTTAGAACTTAGAACTAAAATGTTAAAAAAAAGAATCATTCCGTGTCTTGATATCAAAGATGGACGAACAGTAAAAGGCGTTAATTTCGTTGGACTACGCGATGCAGGAGATCCGGTAGAATTGGCAAAAAAATATGTAGAAGAAGGCGCTGATGAATTGGTGTTTTTGGATATTACAGCGACTTTAGAAAAGCGTAAAACCTTAGCTGAAATGGTTGAAAAAATTGCTTCAGCGATTAATATTCCGTTTACGGTTGGTGGCGGAATCAATTCGGTGGAAGATGCTTCGGCAGTCATCAAAGCTGGAGCGGATAAAGTTTCAGTGAATTCTTCTGCTGTTAAAAATCCTCAATTAATAGCAGACTTAGCAGCTCGATTTGGATCGCAATGTGTAGTCGTTGCAGTAGATACTCGCGATGTCAGCGGAACACAAAAAGTTTTCGTAAGCGGTGGTAAAATTGAAACCGAATGGGAAACACTAGATTGGGTCAAAAAAGTAGAAGAATTAGGTGCTGGCGAAATTCTGTTAACATCTATGGATGGCGATGGAACAAAAGCTGGTTTCAAAATTGATATCACGAAAGCGGTTGCTGATGCTGTAAATCTTCCAGTAATTGCTTCTGGAGGAGCTGGAAAAATGGAGCATTTTACAGAAGTTTTTACCCAAACAAAAGCAAGTGGTGGATTGGCTGCAAGTATTTTTCATTTTGGTGAAATTCCAATTCCGACGCTTAAAAATTATTTAAAAGAACAAAATATTCCGATACGATGAACATCGATTTCAATAAAAGTAATGACGGATTAGTTCCTGTTATTATTCAAAATTATCTTAACAACAAAGTTTTGATGTTAGGCTATATGAACGAAGAAGCTTTTAACAAAACCCAAGAAATTGGAAAAGTGACCTTTTACTCTCGTTCAAAAAATAGATTATGGACAAAAGGTGAAGAATCAGGAAACTTTTTAGAAGTAAAATCAATTGCAGTTGATTGCGATAACGATACAGTTCTAATCAAAGCAAAACCTTTTGGACCGACTTGTCATACAGGTTCTACGACTTGTTTTAAAGAAGAAACCAACCACGGATTTGTATATGAATTAGAACAAACCATTAACGATAGAATTGATTTAGACAACGATCCAGATTCGTATACCAACAAATTATTCAAAAGAGGAATCAATAAGGTTGCGCAAAAAGTAGGTGAAGAAGCAGTTGAATTGGTAATTGAAGCCAAAGACAACAACGATAATTTATTTATTAATGAAGCCGCAGATTTAATGTACCACTATTTAATTTTATTAAAAGCCAAAGGTTTCAAATTAGAAGATGTAGAAAATGTTTTGAAATCAAGAGAAAATGGTCCAAGACGAGCTGAATAAAGTAGTTTAGAAATATAAAAGATTGCAGATTAGCAATCTTTTTTTGTTTTCAAAAAACTGATGTTTAGCAGAATTAACCAAATTTATTTAATTTAATTAGAATTAATATAAATAAAAATAATACTTTTGAAATCAAATTAAAATTAGTCTAAATAATCATTACAATATATTCTATTCATATGAAAAAATTATTCATTTCTGCTGCTATCCTTGTCGCTTCATTTATTCAAGCTCAAACGAATACGTTGATAGACGCTAGTTTTTGGAAAAATAATCCAACAATAGAAACTGTAAAAACTGAAATTTCGAAAGGAAATAGCCCTTCTTTTCAAAATGGTGGTTTCTTTGATCCAGTTGTGATAGCAATTAACAACAAAGCAGATTTTAATGTGACTAAATTTTTAATTGAACAAGAAGGAAACTCTGTTAACAAAAAAACGCATCACTCAAGAATTTATCTTCAATGGGCTGCGGCTGCAGGGAACTTAGAATTGGTAAACTATTTATTAGCCAAAGGTTCTGATGTTCACTATAAAGATAGCCACGGTTACGATGTAATTACGTATGCTGCGAGTGCTGGAAATCAAAATATAGCGGTTTACGATGCGTTAATTAAAGCTGGTGCCAATCCAAAAGTGAAAGGAGAAAATGGGACTAATTTAATTATGGAAGCGATTGCAAATGATGATGATTTAAAAGTGACAGAATACTTTATTTCAAAAGGTTTATCATTAAGCGAAAAAGATGCTAACGGACGTACTGTAGCGGATTATGCTGCTAAATTAGGAAACTTATCAATCATAGAGAAATTAATCGCGAAAGGTGTAAAACCTACAGATCAAGCTTTATTTTTTGCCACTCAAGGTTCGAGAACAAAAGAAAATGGCGTAGAAGTTTTCCAAGAATTAATTACAAAATATAAACTAAATCCGAAAGCGTTAAATCCAGACGGACAAACATTATTACATGCTTTATCTCGCAGAGGAAACTCAGAAACAATCAACTTTATCTTATCAAAAGGTGTTGATGCTAAAATTGCAGATAAAGAAGGAAACACTGCATTAATGGTTGCTGCTGGAGGAAAAAACACAGATTTAATCAATACATTTTTATCAAAAGCAAACAATGTAAATGCGGTTAATAAAAATGGTGAATCAGCTTTAACGAAAGCCGTTGCTTCTGGAACATCTCAAATCGTTTCTTTATTATTAGAAAAGGGCGCTAAAGCTAATATTGTTGATAAAGATGGAAATAATTTGGCTTATTATTGGTTCAATTCTTTCAAACCAAATGATGAATCATTCACTGAAAAACAAGCTTTATTAACAAATGCAAAAGTTGATTTTAAAACCACTCAAAGCAAAGGTGCAACTTTGTTACACATCGCTGTTGATAAAGGAAATGTAAATTTGGTGAAGAAAGCGATTGAATTAGGTGTGAATATTAATGCACAAGATGAAGACGGAAATACAGCGTTACACAAAGCAGCTTTGATTGCGAAAGATGATGCAATCTTGAAAACTTTGGTTGCTGCTGGAGCGAAAAAAGATATTAAAACAGAATTTGACGAAACGGCTTATGATTTGGCTGGAGAAAACGAATTCTTAAAGAAAAATAATGTGTCTATTGACTTTTTAAAATAATGAAGGAGATGAAATTTAACTTAATCAAAAAATTAGTTGGATTAGTTGTAATCTTAATGGCAACTGCCACTTTTGCACAAACAACAAAATACAAAACAATGATTCAGATGAATAATTACACAGGAAAAGAAGCCTATGTAGTGATTTCATTAATCAATCCAAAAGGACAATACGAAAAAACTTTAGGGGTTTTAGGAACAGATAACGAGTGGTATAACACGTTAAAAGAATGGCACAAATTCAATAGTAAAAAGAAAGAAAAATTAAACGGAATCACAGGTGCTTCAGTTGCTGGAGGAGCGAGAGCGACACGTGTCATCGAGTTTGATACTGCAAAATTGAATAAAGGATACAAATTACGTTTTGAATCTGCTGTTGAAACTCAAAAATATGTTGCAAAAGACGCTGAAGTTGCATTAAATTCTGCGGATTTAGACAACAAAGCAGGTATCAAAGGTTCAGTTTATATTAAAGCCGTACGTTTTATTAAAGTTCAATAAAAATGACATTATCTATTTGGAGATATGCGCATTTGAGTCTTGCAATTCTATCTTCAGCATTTTTAGTTATCCTATCTATCACAGGAGTAATTTTGGCTGTTGATGCAATAAACGAAAAATCGCCAGCATACAAAGTAGAAAATTTCGATAACATAACACTCGCGCAAGTTTTACCAACTTTGCGCGAGCATTATTTTGAAATAATAGAAGTTAAAGTTGATCACAATGATTTTGTGACGATTGATGCTATGGACGAAGATGGAAATTCGATCAAATCTTACATTGATCCTACAACAGGAAAAAAGATTGGTGAAATTGTTCCAAAAAGTGATTTCATCAATTGGGTCACAGCCTTACACCGTTCATTATTTCTAAAAGAAACAGGGCGAGCAATCGTTGGCGTTGTCTCTTTTTTATTGATGCTAATTTCAATCAGTGGATTAATCTTAATCATAAAACGTCAACAAGGAATTCTAAATTTCTTTACCAAAGTTAACAAAGACTCTTTTTCACAATATTTCCATGTTGTAACTGGACGTTGGTTATTAATTCCAGTTTTAATCATTGCATTAACAGGAACATTAATTTTCTTAGCGCGATTAGAACCTTTAGTTGGTCAACCAAAAGAAATCGAGCATCAAGCCAAAGAAAATTTACAACCAAAAGATTTAAAAGACATTGAATTCTTTAAAAACACGAAATTAAGTAGTGTAGAAAAGATTGAATTTCCTTTTATTCCAGATGATGAAGCAGAACCATTTATCGTCCATTTAAGAAAAAAATCGGTTTCGGTTAATCAAGTAAATGGAGCGATTATTTCAGAATCGCTAAATCCTTATTCTGCAATTGTAGAAAAATTTAATATCGATTTACACACAGGTCGCACCAATGTGATTTGGGCAGCGATTTTAGGAATTGCTTCGCTTAACATTTTATTCTTTATTTGGTCAGGATTTGTAATTACGTTCAAACGTACAAAAACGAAAATTGGCAAAAATAAATATAAAGCCAACGAAGCTGAAATTATCCTTTTAGTTGGTTCAGAAAATGGTGCAACTGTTGGATTTGCCTCAAAAATTCAAGAGCAATTTTTAGCAAATGGAAAAAAATCATTCATCGCTCAAATGAATCAATATGAAATTTTTCCAAAAGCAAAACAACTTATCATTTTTACCTCAACTTATGGAATTGGTGATGCGCCTGCGAATGCTAAGAAATTTGAACAATTAATCACACAATTTCCACAAAACCAATCCATCGAATTTTCTGTTGTAGGATTTGGATCAAGAGCATATTCAGATTATTGTGGCTATGCAGTTAAAGTTGACAAATGGTTGAATGATCAAAAATGGGCTACTCAATTATTGGATTTGAAAACAGTAAATGATAAATCGCTGGAAGAATTCACAAATTGGGTCATTGCATACAAAGAAACGACAGATATTCCTTTAGCAACAACGCCTGCGATGTATGTTGGAAAAGCACCAAAACTGAAAAATGTTAAGGTTATTTCTACCACTAAAATCACACAAGAAGATGCAACATTTAAAGTTGTTTTAGATGTAAAAGAGAAATTCAAATCTGGAGATTTATTAGCAATTTATCCCGAAAGCGATCACAAAGAACGCTTATATTCGGTTGGAAAAGTTGATCATAAATTACAGTTAATTGTAAAATTGCATGAGTTTGGATTAGGTTCTCAATATTTATATAATTTGGTTCAAAATTCTACGATTAAAGCTCGAATTGTAAAAAATAAAGCCTTTAGATTTCCAAAAGCTTCAAAAGTTGTGATGATTGCAAACGGAACAGGAATTGCACCTTTTCTTGGGATGATTGATGAGAATTCAAAAAATATTGAAACGCATTTATACTGTGGTTTCAGACATGATAATGAAACAACAAAATCTTATCAAGAATTTGCTACGAAACAAATTTTTACGAATCATTTGAGTCAATTTCACATTGCATTTTCTCGTGAAGAAAATAAACAGTATGTGATGGATTTAGTCAATCGTGATGCTAAATTCTTTGCTGAAACATTACAAAATGGTGGAATTCTTATGATTTGTGGTGCTCTCACAATGCAACATGATGTAGAGAAAGTTTTGGAACAAATCTGTCAAGAACATTTGAATAAATCATTCGAAGAATTCAAAACAAACGGGCAATTTTTGACGGATTGTTATTAAAATTTATTCCGTCTAATTTTTCGATAATTTTGAAAGATTCTAACGAATATTTCAAACACTCGAAGTGACGGATTAAACGAAATTTTCATCAGTTCGAGTGGTTTTCGTTTCAACAGAATAAGAAAATTGTATCGAGAACTTAGATGAAAATATTAAAAAATGACGGTTTTTATTGTAAATTGTAGAATGCAAATTTCTTTTGTTTACATATTACTTTGTTCAGATAATTCATATTATGTTGGGATTACAAATGACGTATTCAAAAGATTCGAAGAACATCAAGCTGGATATGATTACAAATCATATACATTTAATCGAAGACCTTTGAAATTAATTTTTTACACTTCATTTAGTAATGTTGAAATTGCTATAGAAAAAGAAAAACAAATAAAAAAATGGTCAAAAGCAAAAAAAGAAGCTTTAATAAATGGACAGTTCGAAGATTTACCTAATTTATCTAAAAAGAAGTTTTAAACAAATCCGTCTTACTTCTCGATAATTTTGAAAAATTCTAACGAATATTTCAAACACTCGAAGTGACGGATTAAACGAAATTTTTCGTCAGTTCGAGTGATTTTCGTTTCGACAGAATAAGAAAATCGTATCGAGAACTTAGACGAAAATAATCTGAAATCATAAATAAGTAGTGAAAAATTTTAACGAATATTTAAAACTCTCGAAGTAACGGATTAAACTAAATTTTTCATCAGTTCGAGTGGTTTTCGTTTCGATAGAATAAGAAAATTGTATTGAGAACTTAGACGAAAATAATCTGAAATCATAAATAAGTAATGAAAAATTGAACGAAATTTCTCAAACAATCGAAGTGACGGATTAAACGAAATTTTTCGTCAGTTCGAATGATTTTCGTTTCAACAGAATAAGAAAATTGTATCGAGAACTTAGACGAAAATTTACTCACAATAACAAATGAATAAAACATCATGCAATTCATTCTAAAAAATATATTCACTTTTATACTATTGTATGTTCTAACTCCGATGAATGCTCAAACGGTTGGAGTTAGAGATACAATTTTAATGGGAAGTAAATTCAAAATCACATTGGTTGACACCGATTCTATTTCCGTTGAAAAAAACATCAATAAAGCAATTGATGAAATGATCAGAATCGAGAGTTTGATTTCTGATTGGAAACCTACTTCACAAGTTTCTCTTGTCAATCAAAATGCTGGAATAAAACCCATAAAAGTAGATCGAGAAGTTTTTGACTTAACAAAACGTGCGATTTATTTTTCGGAACTAACCGATGGTGCTTTTGACATTAGCTTTGCAGCAATGGAAAAAATATGGAAATTTGATGGTTCTATGGACAAAATTCCAACTCAGGAAGAAATTTCAAAAGCTATTGAAAAAATTGGTTATCAAAACATTATTTTGGATGAAGAAAATTCAACAATATTCTTAAAAAAAGTTGGAATGAAAATCGGTTTTGGATCAACAGGAAAAGGTTATGCAGCACAAAAAGCACGAACTTTTATGCAAAATTTAGGAATTAATGCTGGTATAATAGATGCTTCTGGTGATATGACAACTTGGGGAAATCAACCGAATGGAGAACTTTGGAAAATTGGAATTACAAATCCATTTAATCGACATAAAATGTTGGATATTCTCTCAATGAAAAATGCTGCTGTTACGACTTCTGGTGATTACGAAAAATTTATTTTGATTGATGGAGTCCGTTATTCACACATTATTAATCCCAAAACGGGGATTCCTGCAACGGGCTTAACTGGCGTTACGGTAATCGGAGAAAATGCTGAAATGTGTAATGGTTTTAGCACTTCTATCATGGTTTTAGGAAAAGAAAAAGGATTGAATTTGATCAATCAACAAAAAGATTACGCAGCTCTTTTGATTACAGATAAAGGAAAAATTACTCGCTCAAAAAACTATAAAAAATTAAAGCAAACATTGAAAAACAACTAAGTTTTTAACTAAAAAATGATTATATAAAGTGCATATTCTTTGCTAACTAGATATAATTCTTTTTCCATTTTGCTACAGTATTTCTACTTAATTTGAAATGTATAGCTAGTTGCGTATTGTTTAATTTATTTATCTTCTGATAATCTAAAATAAATAAAATATCCTTTTCTTGATATGATTTAAATTTTTGATTAACCTTACTATTATTACGATTCTTGTCAAGAAAAATTAATCTATTAAGCTTCGATATATCAAAAAAAGATAATTGTTCTTTATTTAAAATATCTTGATATAACGATAACTCATCTGGATAAAGATCATTAATTATATCCGTATAGAGTGCCTTATAATTTATGCTATTATTCATTTTTTTGGAATTTAAAATCTACTAATCATTTTGAAAAATGATTAGTAGAAAAATTAAAATGTTATTTGTTATATTTATGAAGCCATTTGTATAGAGTTGTTTTCGGAATACGATATCGTTCTATAACTTCTTTTTTTGTCATATTCCCTTTTTCTATTTTATTCAAAATATAATCTATCACTTCTTTTGTATATATATTTTTGCGAAAACTAGGTAATACCGATTGATTACTTTTGGTATTTTTATTATAATTAATGTTTCCTACAGGAGCGTATAAAATGAGATGTTGAGAATACAATCTAAAAAAATCATACTCTAATAACTTACTCCATTTCAAAAGAATATCAGTATCCATACTTTTCATTGTATACATTTGAATTACTTCTTTTTCTGTACAATCCATAAAATTACATATACGTGATATCGTAATTTCTTTCTCAAGAGTAAGTTCTTTTATAAGCTCTCCTATATAAATCGTTTTGTAATTCATATTTTAAAAATTTATTAGTAAAAGACCTAGTTCTATTATATTTTGCTTGTAAATTAAATAGGTGTCTCCGTCAAAGAAAATAATTTAGTAGCTCCAGATTTGTTAGTTATTGTTAATGTTCCAGTACTATCTAAAGTGGCCTGATATTGAAATCCAGAAGAAGTTCCTGTAGCGGCACATATTGGACCATCATCATGAGTAGCTGTAATCTGAGAGGATGTTGAAGTGAAAGAATATGGTAGAATTTGATCGGCAATCAATGCAGTTCCTTGTGTACTTCCCAACATTGCCCATATTGTACTATAACCACCAATGTTAAAGGTAGACATAGCTCTGTGTCCACAGCTATTAACTCCAAGAACAGTTACTTTATAAAAACCATTTGGAACAGTTACTTGTATACTTGCATTATTAGCTAGATTTTGATTCGAAGCTTTATATTCTATAATATCTCTACTGTATAATGTACCTGTATTAGCATCTGTAACCACAGATTTTATTGAGGCAGTACTAGGTATACTAGTTGTTTTTAAACTCTGGAATGTGGCAGTTCCAGTTCCTAATACATTTCCAGCAACATGTAAGCTTTCTGTAGGAGAAACTGTACCAACACCCACTTTTCCTCCGTCTACTACCATTGCAGGAGTATTATTAGTCCCTGTAGGTGAAGAAGATGTTGCATTTGTAAAAAATGCAATTTTGGAAGTCCCAGATGCTCCATTATCACTTCCTTGTGTAGCAATTCTTAACCAATTGTTGCTTTGGTTGTAAACACCAAAATCACCTGAAATTAGACTGCTGCCATTAGTTAAACTATTTGCACGTATATTTCCAATAACATCAAGCTTTTGTGAAGGTGTAGCTGTTCCAATACCGACATCACCACTCCCTGTAATTCTCATTCGTTCAGTTCCGCTTGTCCCTAACATAAGATAACCTGTTGTAGGAGTTTCTGCTAATACAGATAGACTTCCAAACGAATTACTAGGACCATTAAAAATAATTTCACCTATCTTATCCCCTGCAACAACATCAGTTTTAGCAGCATATGTTCCTCTAGATTTTTTAAAATTTAATTGACCTGAGCTCGCATTAGTAGAAACTGATTCTATAAGCATATCATCATTAGCTGCACCTGTACCTGCAATTGTAAAGGCATTCGTAAGAGAACCTCTACTATTGGTATCTCCTGAAAAATTTCCTACCCCAACATAACCAGTTTGATAAATAGCTTCTGAATTTCGAGTTGCTGGGGTTGTTGACCCACCCACATTCCAAGGTTCCTGACTATTAATACTTATAGCCTGCCATATATTACCATCAAAATAATAATACCCTACAGTTGTTATGTTAAGACGTTGTGTAGAACTTCCGCCTGTATCTGTACCAGAAACATCTGTAATATATACAATAGCACCTTTTTGGTTTGTGCCATATTTAGATGTTGTTCCTGACGTTGCTACTAATTCAGCTCGTGTTAACCTAGGCGCCTGTAATCCATATACTTGAGAATTATCAATAGCTGATCCATTCATTTTCACAGAGACATCCAACGTTGACGAAGGTGTAGTTGTGTTAACTCCTACCTGGGAAAAGGTATATGTTGTAGAAAGTACTATAATTAAAAAGGTTAATTTTTTTTTCATAATTTTTAATTTTTATTGTTAAAATAAATAAGCTGTTTTTGAAATTTTCCTGAATGTATATTTTTGCAAAAACTAGATAATACTAATTAGTTACTTTGGGTATTTTCATCATAATTTAATACACCCTACAGAAGTATATAAAATGAGATATTGAAAACTCAACCAGAAAAATCATATTTTTTAAAATTTATAAGTAAAAGGGCTAGTTCAATTATATTTTTGCTTCAACAATTTGAATAAGTTTTTATAACACATCTGTTATTTTACAGTGGTTACATTATTTTTTTCAGTAAATAACAAGTGATAAAAAATATTTATTATAGTACTTGTTTTATATTATAGTACTTGTTTTATATTATAGTAATAAGTTTTGGTTGCAGGACCAGCTGCCCCCGAAGTGTTATATATATAAACGTATCCATTAGAAATATCAACTCCAACTGCCATATTCATGCCATCAGAACCCTCGCCACTAGCACAACCAGTGACATTAGCCTTAAAATAAATTAATCTTACAGTACCAGTATTATTTAGAACCTCCTCTCCACTACTCATTTGATAAGTAGTAGTATTGTTAGTAGCCAAACTACCTTCCAAGCCATATACTCTCCAAGTATTATTCTCCTGACCTCCTACAAGTCTCACTTTTCCATAACCCGTGAAACCACAATAGTTCGTTCTTTTAATAGTTATGTCATATACGCCATCATATTGGTTTGGAAGAGGGTAAATAGAGCTTGGAGATATTGCGCTATTCGGACCAAGAGCAAATTCACCTGTATATTGCCATAACTTGTTGTAATACATGTTGCCTGTAGATTCGTCATATGATAGAGGATATCCGCCACCATTTTGGGTAATCTGTTTCTTAACGACTACACCCGATCCATCAGTAGCTAAAAACTTGGCATTTTGTACATTGGTAAGGGTTAGACCTGACGTGTCTGTCGTACCGGAAGTAATTTGTAATTTGTTAGAAGGTGAAGCAGTACCGATACCTACCTTTCCTCCGTCTACAACCATTGCAGGATTAGTACCAACTCCTATAGGTGAAGCAGATGTAGCATTTGTATAAAATGCAATTTTTGAAGCACCAGATGCACCATTATCAGAACCTTGAGTAGCAATTCTTAGCCAACTACTATTTTGGTTGTAAATACCAAAATCGCCAGAAATTGGGTTCCCGCCATTTGTTATGCTATTCGCTCGTATATTACCAGAAACATCTAATTTTTGAGCTGGGGCGTTGGTCCCAATCCCGACATTACCAGTACCTGTAATTCTCATTCTCTCAGTACCATTTGTGCCCATTGAAAGATAACCTGTCGTGGGAGTTTCTGATCTCACGGTTAGATTTCCAAAGGAATTACTAGGACCATTAAAAAGAATTTCACCTATTTTATCCTCTGCGACAACGTCAATTTTAGCAGCATATGTTCCTCTAGATTTTTTAAAATTTAATTGACCCGAGCTCGCATCAGTAGAAACTGATTCTATAAGCATATCATCATTATTTGCACCTGTACCAGCAATTGTAAAGGCATTCGTAAGAGAGCCTCTATTTATAGTTTCGTTACTAGTACCTTTTGTAGCATCAAAATATCCTATACCAACGTATCCTTTTTGGTAAATATTCTGAACATTAGTTGTCGCAGGTAATTTTGTTTGATTATCATACCAAGGTTCTGTTGATGCTGTTGGAGTACTAGAATCTGTAATTTTCACCCAAACACTTCCGTCAAAATAATAATACCCTGCAGTTGTTATGTTAAGACGTTGCGTAGAACTTCCTCCTGTATCTGTACCAGAAACATCTGTAATATATACAATAGCACCTTTTTGGTTTGCACCATATTTAGATGTTGTTCCTGAAGTTGATATTAATTCAGCTCTCGTTAACCTAGGTGCTTGTAAACCATAGATTTGCGAATTATCAATAGTTGATCCATTCATTTTCACAGAGACATCCAATGTTGACATTGGATTATCAGTATTTACTCCCACCTGAGAAAAGGCATAAGAGGTAGACAGTACTGAAATAAAAAAAGTTAATTTTCTTTTCATAATTTTAGATTTGGTTAGTGTATGTTAGATGTTATAAACAGAGCATATAACATCTATTACTTGATAGCATTTATGAGGTTTTAATTGTTTTTACATTAATTTAATGGCACTGCATAAAGGTAATTACTTGTACTATTCTGCGTTGTAACACTTTGGCTAGCGCTGTAGCTTGTAGTTTTTTCTACTGTACTAAATTTTGGGTAAATCGTTGCAGAAGAAATATTACTTGGAATATTTACAGAAAAAGAGCCTTCTAAAAATGAATTTGCTCCCGATGCTGTTGCTGCTGGAGCCAACCAACCTGAGACCGTATTATTACTACCATTGAAACCCATTCCAAGAGTGAAAGAAGGATTAGCACCATCTACATTTTCAGAAGATAATGTAAGATTCATCCACATATTATCTACACTACTTCCGGGTAAAGTACTTTTTATCATTTGTCCTACTTTTACCAACCAAATTCCTGCAGGTAAAGTGATGGATGAACCTGTTGAAATAAGAGAAGCTACAGATTTTGAACCAGTATTTATATTTCCATAGACGGTGGCACGAACAGGAGTAGGAGTAGGAGAAGTTACACTAATAATATCTCCATATTCATTAGTACCAAGGAAACTAGCATTTGGTAAATTGCTTAACCTAACACCTGATGTGTCAGGTGCATCACTAAGAACCTCCAGTGTATTACCTGGCTCCATTTGATATATTTTTCCAATACCAATACCAACTTTATTATTATAAGCTGTTAAGGTTTGAAAACCTCCCATAAATTTGTTACTTGCATCTCCATCAGTAAAGAGATTAAACGAACCACCTAGTGCTGTTGTAACAATAATTGAATGATTATAAATTTGATTAACTAAATATGTATCAAAAGTTGAAAGCATACCTGGTTGTGGTGGTGCAGTAATAATACCAGCTGCACCTATTATATCATTAACTTCTAATAACCGACGAGGAGTTGACACACCAATACCCACATTACCATTGGATGTTATTCTCATTTTTTCAGATCCCCATAAACGAGGATATCCCATCGAAAATGCCAAATCTATAGGGAGAGATCCTGCAGAAACAGGACCAGCAGCAACCGCATTTATAGAGGGTCCTGTCCTTTGACCAACTCCATCATTTCCAGAAAAGGTTAGTGATCCTAAAAAGTCTCCAGTAGCAACTGCAGTGGGAGCTGTAGGTGTACCCCCACTTTTTTCAAAACTTATAGTACCTGCTGGGTTAGAAATTGCCGCACCCCCGAATGAGCGTATTGATATAACACCATCAGTAGTCCCACTAGCACCTGTTATATCTAATGCTGACGCTGGATTTACAGTTCTAATACCGATATTTCCCGATTGGTAGATGTTTTGATTGTTAGCAGTAGCCTGGTTAGTAGTACCACTTTGATACCAAGGTTCTGTTGATGCACCTGTGTTAGTTGTATTACCATCTGTAACTTTAACCCAAACAGATCCGTCGAAATAGTAATAACCAATTGCATTTACATTAATTTTTTGTCCAGTAGTTACCCCTCCAGATATATCAGTAATGTAAATCATTGCACCTTTTTGGTCTATACCATAATTGGTTTCTGGGATTGCTGATAGGTCGGCGCGTGATAACCTTGGCGCTTGTAAACCATATGATTGTGTATTATCAATAACCCCTCCTGTATTTTTTACAGAAATATCTAATGTTGATTTTGGATTATCTGTATTAATACCAACCTGAGAAAAAACAGCGGTATTAAACAATAATATCGTTAAACTTGTTAATTTTTTTTTCATAAATTCAGATTTTATAATTCAAATTATTCATGATTCTAAAAGACTTTGTTGGTTAATCATAAAAGGTAGTAGAGAAAATAGGTACATAGGTTAGCTAGTTAGTATTTTAAAAATTATATATTTCTTCTCTTGAATTAAAACGTTTAGTTTTTTTTGAAATAATTTTTAGTTTAATTTATCCATTAAAATATCTGGATAAAAGCAACATATATTATTCTTTATGTTAAGCCTTCATAAGCGCTCTCAGTGACATAGGTGATGTATTTTGAATTATTATTTTTTAAAAACCTTTGCTGTAAAAAATCCTATAAAAAAACCTATAGCTATTAAAACTACAATAGGCATATCAAATCCAAACATGAATAATTTGACCTTTATATTTTCTAAATTCTGTCCTATAAATAGAAGTAACAGAATTAATAAAATAATGTCAATAATTTGACTGATGGAGATAGATTTCATATTTTATTATTTTTAGAATTAATAAAATGATATTAGATACATTCAATCAATAAATATTTAACAATCAGTTAATTATGTTAAAATTATTTTTTAAATAAAATAAAAACATCCTTCTGTCAAAAAAGACTTTAACTAGTTTTATGGTCCTTTTTGATTAAAATTAATCTCAAATTTTTAATAGGTGATATCTCGATTATCGTAACAAAACTTCTCTTACCTCAACACTTCCTCCTGCAATTAGTATAGGATTTGTTTTTGCTATTTTCTTAGCAGATTCTAAGTCTTCGACTTCTATAACTAAAAATCCAGTTAAGAAATGATCTACTTCCTTAAAAGGTCCTTCTTTTATAGAACCATCAGCAAATATTGTACATGCCATTGGTTCTATGGGAGGCATAGTTCCTCCTAAATATTTTACTATTCCTTTTTCTTGAATATCATCTAACCATTTTTTACGATCAGCGACTTCTTTTGGATCTGAGAAAGCTCCTGGATCCATATTTGTGTTTACTCTTAATAATAGGACAAAGTTTTTCATAGTTATTTGGTTGGTTTATGGTTAAAACTTTTAGATAGAGTTACTAATCTTTTCGTTTCTTTAAAATTTTGTTTTTATTATTTCTTAATTGTTTGTTTGATTAAACAATTTCCTATGTAGGTTGACAAAAAATTCTAGAAGAATAAATTATCAATTACCTACATAGTTTTGTTTTAATTTAAGCTGTGAACTCAATAAGATTTGTTATGTCCAAATACATTGTATCCTCTAAGTTAGTGTAGGTTAATCCACTTTTTTTGCAAATCTTATATCTGTAAAATTTAAACACCGCCTGCGTTACCTCCATATTGATTTGGTTGTGCAGAAGTTGCAAATTCTTCCATCTTAGAAATTAAACCATTAGAAATTGTATAAACTTGTACCCAAGAATTCTTGAGATGAGTTCCGTCCTCTTTAGAAATAAAATGTTCATTTCCTAGAATGACAACTGTATTATCTTGTTCTACGAATTGATTAGCTTTAAAAAACACAACATCTAAAGCATTTATATTAAATTCGAAGAACATACGTGCTCCTTCTTTTCCTTGAAATTTGGCTGCAGGCATCACTTGAGTTCCATGATAAATAAGAATAGCATCATCAGAAAAAGTACTTACTACTGCATCTACATCTTTTGCGTTGAATGCTTCTAGCATTTGATCAACAATTTGTCTGGTTTGAGTTGGCATATAACTATTTATATAATTATCAATAAATATTTGCATCAAAAATATATATTAAAGATTTAATAACTATTACTACTCCCCAATAGGGAAGTTGATATACAAAAAGGTATTTTGATATCAAAATATCATTATATTTGAATTAAAATTTAAAATATGGTAAAATATGACGCGCCTAAATTTTGTAGGTACAGAACAAACGCAGTTAAAGACAGTATGACGCTATTAACTGGTAAATGGAAAATACATATTATTGGAACATTGCTATATGGTGGAAAGTTATGTTATACAGATTTACAAAATGAAATAACAGGAATAGGATCAAAAATGTTATCTAAAGAATTACAGGATTTAGAACTTAATCAGTTAGTTACTCGTACTGTTCTAAATACAAAACCTATTACAGTTGAGTATAATTTAACTGAGTTAGGAAGAACATTAGAACCTACTATTGATGCAATAGCACAATGGGGAATAGATTACAGGGAAATACTATTTGGAAATAAAGTAGACCCTAACTCTTAAGTAAGAGCTGTAAACTTTCTACTAACCTTTTTTTTATTTTTCTTTACTACACTTAATATCTAATAACTTTTTGTTTTATACACAATTATGTTAATTTCTCTCTCAACTTAGAAAATTTACATAAAACAATCCTTTTGTATTTTTTGTTACACTTCATTTTAAATTAAAAGGCGAAATTGCACCAAAAAAATACAATGAACGACAATAAAAAAACTCATTGGGAACACATATACGATGTAAAAACTCCAGAAGAAGTGAGTTGGACACAAGAAAAGCCTGAAACTTCTTTAAATTTTATTCATTCTTTTGAAACTGATAAAACAGCTAAAATTATCGATATTGGAGGTGGAGATAGTAAATTGGTTGATTTCTTATTGGAAGAGGGATACGAAAATATTTCGGTTTTGGATATTTCTGCAAATGCGTTGGAAAGAGCAAAAAATCGTTTAGGAAATAAGGCAGAAAAAGTAACTTGGATTGTTGCTGACATCACCGAATTTGAACCTACAGAACAATACGATATTTGGCACGATAGAGCAGTTTTTCATTTCTTGACCGAAGAAAATGATATCAAAAAATACCAAGATTTGGTCGCGAAAGCTGTAAAAGAAAAAATGGTTATTGGAACTTTTTCCACAAACGGACCATTAAAATGTAGTGGTTTGGAAATTAAACAAAATGATGAGACTTCTTTAACTTCTACTTTTGAAACTAATTTTGAAAAAATAGAATGTTTTACAATTGATCATAAAACGCCGTTTGAAACAATACAAAATTTTATTTTTTGTAGTTTTAACAAAAAATAAAATACGTTAGGGATAGCAGTGAAAATCCTTTTTTTAAACGCTGTGTCAACAAAAAAGATTGTAACGAATAGCCCGCTCGAACGCTAAAAATATAAAAATCATCTCCTTAATTAGGGAGATGATTTTCTTTTTTTAAAACTTTATTGTATTCGATATTTCCTTTTTTGATATCATTTATAATCCATTTCAGTTCAGCATCCGTACGCTTAATTTTATCTTGCAAATTAGATTGAATAACTTGGTTTGGATAAACGCCATGTGCTTGTTCATTTCGTTTTTCGATAGGAGAAAGATAAACCGTACCAACTGACATTTTGAGTTTGGAATTGGGCAACGTAAATTTTGGCATCAACCCAGCAACCGTTCCATTAAAATCTCCACCTGTTTCTTCTCCTACAAAATACGCTCGATGTTTTAGTTGAAGATTTGCCGAAATCAGTGCCGAAGCAGAGTAAGAACCACCATTTATAATGACATACAAATTGTGATGATACACAAGATCTTTATCTATTTTGACATGCGAAAAAGGCATGTGCAATTCGTATTCATTTTTCGCATTTCTGGACGTCGAAAAATAAGTATACCCCGAACCTAACCAAAGCAACGGATAGGAATAAGCGGGAAAAAGATTGTACAGCGACTTACCAAAAGAGGTTTTGTTCGCGACGATTTTTTCACCTAAAAATGCCTTGGAATCATCGACCAAATAAGCGTATAAATAGTGCGAATCTTTTAGATAACCACCACCATTGTTGCGAAGATCGAGAACTAAATTTTGAACTTTATGATTCTTGATATCCGTAAAAACTTCTTTATAAAGTTCACGTATTTTTCCTTTTCTGAAATCAGTTACTTTTAACACCGCAATCGTGCTGTCGTTCGTAGGAAAAGTCAAATCTTTGGAATAAGTTTTGGAACTTTTAGAATAACCATATTTCTTTTGTTTTATCCTAACTTTTCGCTCAACTTCTTTTTGCTCTTTTGTAATTTTTGGGGTTTCTGTAGCCTTATCATTTTTGGGCTTAGGATAGGTACGAAATGTTTTTTTTCGGATGATTGAATTCCCCATTTTAAAAGTTAACTCAACCGAATCTTTAATTCCATTTTCTAAAGTAAAATAATTAAGAAAAGTTCGGTTAAACACATTATCCGAAAAAGTTTGATTTTCACCATCACCATATATACTTTTCTTATATTTATCGTATAAATACTTTGTAGAAACACTATCTATATAAAACAAAGCCGAACCTTGATTAATTGGATTGATTTTACTGTAATCTGCCACTAAAAAAATTGAATCATTTTGCCAAAAAAAACTATAATCACTAAACGCTGATTTTGACTCTTTGTACTTCTTTGTCCGTTTTTTATCTAATCGTTTGAATAACGGATAGATATCTGTATGACCATGTTTTAAACTTTCGAAAATCGGAAAAAACTTGACATAAAAATCATTTGGTTTCAATGGTTGATGAATTGTTTTTTTTAGGCTATCAAATTTATAATCAATTTGTTCTTGAGAAGTGTATAAATCTAATTTTGGATGATATCTTTTTAGTTTTTTATAAACAAAATCTACATCTTTTTTCAATTTATTTGCAGGAATCTCTTTATCAATATGTGCATTGTATTTCTCTACAGAAACACAGCTGCATATCAACAAAAATGACAAATAAATTAGAGTAGATTTTAATTGCATTGAGGATAATTAAATGAATAATAAGTTACAATATTATTTTACTTCTTGATAAAATTCTTCGATAAAATTTTTCATATATTGATGACGTTTTAAAGCGATTTCTTTTGCTGTTTTGGTATTCATCAACTCTTTTAATTTAAATAATTTATCATAAAAATGTTGCACACTCGATGCGTCTTTCGAATTATCATAAGGATTATACAAAATATTACCAACACTTCCGCCATATGCAAAACAACGTGCAATACCAACCGCTCCAATCGCATCTAAACGATCAGCATCTTGCACAATCTCCGCCTCGATAGTTGTTGGTTTATTTCCTTTACTAAATGAAACTTGCGAAACTATTTCCAATACTTTCTGAATTGATTCTTCCCCTACATAAATTGATTCTAAAAATTCTCTAATTAATTCCTCCGATTTATCAACTCCATTATGTAATTTATAATCACCAATATCGTGTGTCCAAGCAGCTAATTCAACCAAAAAAGAATCTGCATTTTCAGTCTCTAAAATCTTCTTTGCATTTGTTACCACACGTTCTATATGAAAATAATCGTGTCCAGTTCCTTCATCTAAAAACGTTTTTTTGATATATGCTTGTGTCTGAGTAAGTATTTCTTGTTTATTCATTTTTTATTTATTTCTGAGTTTAAAAATACGTCAGAATCATGATTCAAAAAACTTGATTTTTCGGAATTAATTTAATAATCACTTTTAAAATAATTATTTATCAAAAATATTGTATATTTGCACCTCAAATTTGTAAAACGGGACGAGTTCCCAAAATAATTAGTTATACTATGGCTACAAGAATTAGATTACAAAGACATGGTCGTAAAGGAAAACCATTCTTTCACATCGTAGTTGCTGACTCAAGAGCAAAACGTGATGGTCGTTTCATCGAAAAATTAGGTACTTACAACCCAATTACTAACCCTGCAACTGTAGAATTAAATGTTGATTCTGCTGTAAAATGGTTACAAACTGGTGCTGAGCCTACAAATACTGCTAAAGCTTTATTATCTTACAAAGGTGCTTTTATGAAAAAACACTTATTAGGTGGTGTTGCTAAAGGTGCGTTTTCTCAAGAAGAAGCTGACAAACGTTTCGACGCTTGGTTAGAAGCTAAAGGTGAAAAAGTTCAAGCTAAAAAAGACGGTTTAACTTCAGGTGCTGCTGCTGCTAAAGCTGCTGCATTAGAAGCTGAAAAAGCTGTTAATGAAGCTCGTGTAAAAGCTGCTCAAGAAGCTGAAGCTGCTGCACAAGTTGAAGAAACTCCTGCTGAAGAAGCAGAAGGTACAACTGAAGAAGTTGCTACAGAAGAATAATTTTTAAGTTCAGAGACGTTCCAAATGACAAAAAATGATTGCTACTATTTAGGTAAAGTTACAAAGAGACATGGTTTCAAAGGTAATTTAATCATTCACTTGGATACAGACGAACCAGAATTATACGATACTTTGGAAGCAGTGTTCATCGAGCAAGATGGTACACTGGTTCCATTTTTTTTCGAAACTTCTCAGCCTTATCAAGGCACAAAATTATTAGTAAAGTTTGAAGATGTTGAAGACGAAGATGTCGACAAATTAATCAATCGCGAACTTTATTTACCTCTAAAATCATTACCAGAACTTTCTGGAACAGATTTTTATTACCACGAAATAGTTGGTTTCACTATTTATGATCAAACAAATACAGAAGTTGGTACAATAAAATCTGTAAATGATTCTGCAGCGCAAGCTTATTTCGAAGTAGATGCGAATGGAAAAGAAATCTTAATTCCGATGATTGACGAATGGATTCTTGAAGTTAATCGCGAAGAAAAAGCAATGCTTATCCAAATTCCTGACGGATTATTAGAAATTTATTTGGGATAACTTATCCATTATAAATCACTTATTTACTTCTATTTTTTGATTGAATTTTTCTAATTGTAAAATCCGAAATTTTCGACATTATATTTATTGTCAATTTCGTACCTTTGCAAACTCAATCGTAATTAAAAAATGGAAGAAGAAAAAAAATCATTGAATTTTATTGAGCAAATCATTGAAGATGATTTAGCCAACGGGATGCCAAAAGAAAATTTACGTTTTCGTTTCCCACCAGAACCAAATGGTTATTTGCATATCGGGCATGCAAAAGCAATCTGCTTAAACTTCGGTTTAGGACAGCGTTACAATGCGCCTGTAAACTTACGTTTTGATGACACTAATCCTGACAAAGAAGAGCAAGAATTCGTAGATTCTATCCGCGAAGATGTGAAATGGTTAGGTTTCGAGTGGGCAGAAGAACGCTATGCTTCTGATTATTTCCAGCAGCTTTACGATTGGGCTGTTCAATTAATTAAAGAAGGAAAAGCGTACATCGACGACCAATCTTCGGAAGTAATTAATGAACAACGTAAAACACCTTTTGAACCTGGAATTGAATCTCCTTATAGAAATCGTTCTGTTGAAGAAAATTTAGATCTTTTCGAACGAATGAAATCGGGAGAATTTGAAGAAGGAACACATGTTTTACGTGCAAAAATTGACATGACTTCTCCTAATATGAACATGCGCGACCCTGTTATGTATCGTATTTTGAAACGTCCTCATCACCGTACTGGAGATACATGGAAAATGTACCCAATGTACGATTGGACGCACGGAGAATCTGATTATATCGAAGGAATTTCTCACTCATTGTGTTCGTTAGAATTCAAAAATCACCGCGATTTATATGAATGGTATGCGAATAATGTTGAGTTGCCAAATCAACCTCAAAAACCAAAACAACGCGAATTTGCACGTGGTAATGTTTCATACATGATTACAAGTAAACGTAAGTTGATGAAATTGGTTCAAGAAGGGGTTGTAACAGGTTGGGATGATCCACGTATGCCTACAATTTCAGGTTTGCGTCGTCGCGGTTATACGCCAGAATCGATTAAAAATTTCTGGAATACAGCCGGCGTTGCAAAACGTGATAATGTTTTAGATATTTCGTTATTAGAATTTTCTGTTCGTGATCATTTAAATAAAATTGCTCCTCGTGTTTTTGCTGTCATTGATCCAGTAAAAGTTATCATCGAAAATTATCCTGAAGGGCAAGTGGAGGAATTAGAAATTGAGAATAACCCAGAAGATGAAACTGCTGGAACTCGTATCGTTCCTTTTACTCGTGAAATCTATATTGAACGTGAAGATTTTATGGAAGAAGCGCCTAAAAAATTCTTCCGTTTATCTTTAGGAAATGAAGTTCGTTTGAAAGGTGCATATTTCATTAAAGCTGAAAGAGTAGAAAAAGATGCTGAAGGGAATATCACAACAATTTATGCAACTTACGATCCTGAAACAAAGTCTGGAAGCGGAACTGAAGCTTCTAAACGTAAAGTAAAAGGTACATTACATTGGGTTTCTGCAACAGAGAATATTCCAATCGAAGTGCGCGAATATGATCGTTTATTTACAGTTGAATCGCCAGATGCAGAGAAAGATGTTGACTTTTTACAATTTGTCAATCCAAATTCTTTAACTGTAAAAGAAGGTTTTGCTGAGCCTGCTTTGAAAGAAGCTAAAGTCGAGGATAAATTCCAATTTCAACGCATTGGATATTTTGCTTTAGACCGTGATTCTTCTACAGAAAAATTAATTTTCAATAGAACTGTTACGCTTAAAGATACTTGGGCAAAAGTCAATAAATAAAAAATCTATTTTATTAAATATCAAGCTCGAACAAATTTGTTCGAGCTTTTTTTATTATATTTAATCTAAATTTTTAACATGAAAAATAAAATCACTTATATCATATTTACCATTTTTATTGCTTTATCAAGTTGTCAATCCACAAAAGCTACAACAGAAAAAAAGTCAAATGATTCTATTGATAAAATTGAAAGAACGCAAGAACCAACACTTATAGGAAGATGGAAATTGGTAAAACTTTCAGGCGGAATCGTAGGACGTGAACAACTACCTCCTGCAGATCGTGTTACAGTTGTAGAATTTACATCTACTGAGATGATTACAATTATCAATGGTAAGGAAACAAATCGAGTAACTTATAATATAGCAAAAGGGAAAAGTATTCACAAAACAGAGCTTGTTCCAATGATTTACACCAATGGAAATACATCGATGGGAAAGAGTTTTGAGGTTAAACAAAATACACTTGGAATTAGCGACGAATTTCACGATGGTTTTTATTATACTTATATAAAAATTGCGAGCGACGATGACGGATTACTTAGAGAATAAAAATTCGATAAAAAACTGGAATGAGGATGATCGTCCTCGCGAAAAATTAGCTTTAAAAGGACGTTCGTCGCTTTCTGATGCCGAATTGTTAGCGATTATTATGGGAAGCGGAAATCGCGAAGAATCCGCTGTAGAGTTGGCAAAACGAATCTTAAACTCTGCTAATAATAATTGGAATGAATTAGCTAAATATTCAATTGTAGATTTATGCAAATTCAAAGGAGTTGGAGAAGCAAAAGCAATTTCGATAATCACTGCAATGGAAATTGGAAGAAGAAGAAATTCGCAAGAGGTTCTGGAACGTGACAAAATTACTTCGAGCAAGGATGCTGCGATCATTTTACAACAACAAATTGGCGATTTACCAAACGAAGAATTTTGGGTGATGTTTCTCAATCAAGGAAATCGAATTATAAAAACCGAGCAAATTTCGCGAGGGGGAATTAATCAAACCGCCGTCGATATTCGAGTAATTTTTAAACGAGCCTTAGAATTGATGGCAACTGGAATGATACTTTCGCACAACCATCCCTCTGGAAACCTCACTCCAAGTCAATCTGACATAAATATTACTCGAAAAATTAAAGAAGGTGCCACGCTTTTGGATATTCAAGTTTTAGATCACATTATTGTTTCTCAAAAAGACTTTTATTCATTTGCGGATGATGGCCTAATTTGATATCTTTAAACTTTATTGAAAATTATTTTGAGTCAAGAAATCATCATATTTACAGAAAAAATTACGAATCGAATTGAATATATTTTCGATTTTATTTTTCATGATTTTTCTGGAATCGACTACAAAACGACTACATATTTTGATGAATTTTCTCAATCAATTTTACCAAAAATCAACTTTTCAAATCAATTTTTAGAAAATGAAATCAATTATAAAGTTGATGATATTTTATTAGAAACAACTATTCGAAAAGATGTTGATTATTCAATTTTAAATGAATTTGGTAAATGTTTTTATTGGCTTTCTCGTTATGAAGAATACATTGCAAAACCAGGACAATTTGATCAACACAATCGTTTTTTAGGTTCGGATCTAGATTATTCTAAGCCAATTGTAGATGAAATTTGTATTGAAATTCAAAAAAAGATAAAGTCTAAATTTCCTGAAATATCTTTTAAACAGAGAGTTTTCAAACAAATTAATACTCACGATGTAGATTATTCGTGGAAATATCTTCATCATGCACCTAAAGTAAAATTTGGTTCACTTTTTAAGAAAATTATTAAAGGAAATTTCTCAGAAGCAAAACAGCAAATCAAAGTTTTGAATCAGAAAGAAAAAGATCCTTATGATACATTTGATTATTTGAAAGATTTAGCTGAAAAACATCAAATTGAAACAATTTTTTTTTGGTTATTGGGCGATTATTCTACTTTCGATAAAAATCATCATTGGAAAAATAATGCTCAAAAAGATTTAATAAACAACATTTCAATTTGGGCAAAAATTGGAATCCATCCATCTTATCAATCTAATTTTTATGAAAATAAATTAACAACTGAGATAAATCGATTAGGAAAAATCAGCAATCAACCGATAAAAAAATCACGTCAACATTTCATTAAACTGAGCTTTCCTCACACTTATCAACAATTGTTAATAAATGAAATTTTGGAAGATTACACGATGGGATTCCCACATCAATTAGGCTTTAGAGCTGGAACTTCTACTCCATTCAAATGGTTTGACTTATCAACAAATCAACAAACATTGTTAACAATATATCCTTTTGTCGCAATGGATGTTACATTGAAAAATTATTTAGAATTAACACCGCAACAAGCTCTAGAGGAAATAAAACGATTGAAACAAACAATTAAAGCCACAAACGGAACGTTTATAACATTATTCCACCAATCAAACTTGAACGAAAATTGGAATGAATGGCGAAAAGTTTACGAAAGTATTTTTGAATGATAAAAAGAGTTTCTCGAAAAAAATTAGATGTTAATAAATACACCGAATGTCTCAACAGATCGGTGAATTATCGCATTTATGCAGAAGTTTTTTATTTAGATGCTTTAGTTGATAACAATTGGGATTGTTATGTCTTGAACGATTATGAAGCCATAATGCCTTTGCCTTTTGTTAAGAAATTTGGGTTTAAGTTCATTGTTCAGCCAATTTATTGTCAACAATTAGGTGTTTTTCATCAAGAAAATTTTTCAAAAGAAACTTTCTTACTTTTTGAGAAAAAACTACATCAAAATTTAGTTAGAGCTTATGCTTTTAATGAAGAAAATACGGAAATGTTTGAGCCGAAAGGACTAAGACGTATTAATCAGATTTTGGATTTAAATCAAGATTATGAAAATTTATTTTCAATTTATAGTAGAAACCGAAGAAATGAAATTCGGAAAGTAGAAAAATTTAATTATAAAATTGAAAATGTTACTCAATTAAATCGATTTTTCGAATTAAACTCATCATATGAATATTTAATTACAAACAATTTAATAAATTATTCGCAAGAAAAAATTCAAAGTTTATTTAATCAAAAAATTATTAATATTTATGAAATTTTTGATCAAGAAGAAAATTTACTTGGTTGTCAACTAATCATGATTTCTAAAAATCGAGTTTATAACTTTGCTTT
Organism: Empedobacter falsenii; assembly: GCF_013488205.1. NCBI lineage: Bacteria > Pseudomonadati > Bacteroidota > Flavobacteriia > Flavobacteriales > Weeksellaceae > Empedobacter > Empedobacter falsenii. The sequence continues at coordinate 3,312,689 of NZ_CP040908.1, forward strand.
TGCAAGAAATAAGAATTCAAAAAGTAATTTTGGATCAGCTTACATAATAGATTACATTATCAAAACCTTTTCTAATTCAGAATTAGCATTTGATTTCGAAGGTTCTATGGTTCCTTCTATAGCTAAATTTATGCAAGGTTTTGGCGCTATAGAAAAACATTATACAAACTATTCTAATTTAGACTTTTTGACAAAGAAAAATTAATTCACGATAGCCATTTCCAACAGAAAGTTTCTTTGCTAAATTATGATCAACTTTATTTCGATAATCTATTTTTTTGATTAGCATATTTTCACGTTTTAATCTTTCCTGAAAGTCCTGTCCATGCAATCGCAATAAATCTTTTTCTCCATAATTTTTTAATCTTTCTTCTTCTGTCTTAAATTCAGAATTTTCAAACGTATTATTTATTGGATGAATAGGAGTTTGAATCAATGCTTTTCCTCTTTTTTTTAGAACTCGAAACAATTCATCAATTGCTTTTTTTTCATCAGGAATATGCCCTAAAACATGACAACAAATTACATAATCAAATGTGTTGTCAGGATAATTTATTGAAGTAATATCCATTTCTTCATCAGCAAGATTGATATTAATGTCAGCATTGATATAGCCTAAATTATCGGTCTGTTTAAAAATATTTTTCAATGCGTCTTCCGGAGCAATATGCAATAATTTATTAGGTTTAGCTAATAAATCTGTTTCATTTTTTATAAACTCTAACAAAACTCTTGTCCTTTCTAATGAACCACAATTTGGACATTCAGCATTTTCTCGGTTATCTATACCATTAGATTTATCTAAAAACTTAGAAAAAGATTGTTCGCAACAATTGCAATAAAAATTATTTCCTTTCAGAAATAATCCATTCAATTTCTTCAAATTTTTTCTATTATTAATTCTTATCTTTTCGGAAAATAATTTTTTATAAAATGTTTTAATTGCATTCATTACTTACAAACGTTAAGACTGCTATTTTATGATATTAAATTTATTCAAAAAAAATATATTTCCTTTTTACCACACAGTTTCAGATAAACGATTAGTTCATATTGATCAATTATATCCATTAAAATCAATTGATCAATTTCAGCGTGAATTAGATTTTTTTCAGAAAAATTATGTCAATATTTCTATGATTGAATTAATTGATTTATACAAAAAAAATGGTTTTATTCCTCAAGAAAATTACTTTCATCTTAGTTTTGACGATGGTTTGAAAGAATGTTACTCCTTAATTGCTCCAATATTAAAAGAACGAAATTTAGATGCAACTTTTTTTATCAATCCAAATTTTATTGACAATCAAGAAATTTTTTATCGATATAAAGTTGCTTTCATTTTAGAAAACATTACAGACAACAACTTTAAAAAAGAACTTTTAAATTATTCTATTCATGATCTTAAAAAAATTGATGAATTAATTTTAAAACAAGAAATAAAACTAAATGATTTTGAAATTTATTTGAATGAAAATGAAATAAAAGCATTAATTAATCAAGGATATACAATAGGTGCACATTCGATGAATCATCCTTATTATCGCGATATTTCTTTCGAACAACAACTTTTAGAAACGAACGAAAGCTTAGATTTTATCCAACAAAAGTTTAATTTAGATTATCGAGTTTTTTCTTTTCCTTTTACAGATGACGGAGTTTCTAAAAACTTTTTTAATACTATAAAATCAAATCTTACATTTGGTACGGCAGGAATAAAAGATGATGAAGTTTCAACAAATATTCAGCGACTTCCGATGGATAATTGTATTACTGATCCTGCAATTTTTATCAAAAAAAATCGTTATAAATTTTATATTCAAAAGTTACTACAAAAGCATATTGTATCTCATTAATACAAAAAGAGTGAAAAAATTTTATCATTTATTTATTACCTTATTTTTCTTAATCATTTATCGTTTAGGAAGTTTTAGTAAAATAACTTTTGGTGATTCTGCTGGAAAAATTTTGGATATTGAAGCAAATCAATTTACGTTTGAAACCTACTCATTAACTCATTTTTTGTATTTCAACTTCAATATTCTAATTCACAAATTATTTCCTTTTATAGATACCATTGAGATTGGACGTTGGGTAAATATTATTTCTGCTGTAATAGTTTTGAATATTTTATTTTCTATTCTTCAACTCTTAAATAAAAAACTTTGGATTTCTCTTTTAGGTACAGTTGCGTTTGGATTTAGTTTTACTTTTTGGAAAAATACCGAAAATATAGAAGTTTACACTTTTTGTTTAATTTGGATTTCACTTTACGTTTTATTTGCGATAAAATTTGTTCAAAATAAACAATCTAAAACGCTTTTATTTGCAGGAATAATGCTTGGAATTAGCTTATTTTCTCATGTACAAGGCGTTCTATTAATTCCTTCTTATTTTTATTTATGCTACTTGGCTTTTAGAAATAATATTAAAAATAGATTGATTTTTAGCTATTTTTTCATTCCTTTTCTATTTTTGGCATTGCTCTATATTTATCCAATTATTAATAACGAATCTCTGAAAAATGTTTTATCATCTTCAGAAAAATCATGGGTGTCTGATTCTTTGAAGAAAGATTTAGTAAGCTATTCAAAAGATTTAATGAAAGCATTAGGTTATATTATTTATAATTTTTGGTTTACCTGTTTTTTGTTTTGCTACTATTTATGCTGTTAGCGATAATTATGTCTTTTTCTTAAATTTTAATTTAGCTTATTTGATTATTTTAAGTATTGGTTTAAACAATTTCATTACAAAATTTCCGAAGTACACTTCATTAATTTCTATCCTTATTTTCTCAACACCGCTTTATTATTATTCGGCCAAACAACTTGCTATGCAAACAACAAAAGGGAAAGAATTTCATCAACAAAAAGCATACAAAGACGGACTAAATTATTATTTGCTTCCTTGGATGAATAACAACAAAGGTATTTTGGAAGTTATTCTAAATAATGAAGAAACAAATGAAGATATTGAATGGATGAAAGAAACAGGTCAAAAATTAATTGATCTTAAATCTAAAACAATGACAAAAGAAGAAATAAAAAAATTATAATTTTTTTAAATAATTTCTAAATATAAAAGTAGCATATAATCCAGAAACTATATACATAATTAAAAAACCGAAAGCTGCTCCATTTAGTTGATAAAAAGGAATAAGTATAGAATCTGCAATAATAAGTGTGATAATTGAAACAATTGAAACTCGTACACTATATGTAAACAAACCAACTGCACTAAATAAATTAAGAAAAAGAACTCTAAACAACATTGCTAAAACAACTGCTATTGTTGCAATAAAAAAAACTGTATCACCAGCTAAATAACTTTTATTGAAAAATAACTCGATTATAAAATCTCTAAGAAAATAACTTCCTAAAAGAATACTAATTCCTATAAGAATGAATAGCTTATAATAATTTTTTATATAAAATTTTAGAAAATCCTTGTTCTGACTATTTTTAATAATTCGAGGAAAATCGGTTTGAAATAATATAGTCGGAATAAATAATAAATTCATAGGCAGAAGAATCGCAACTTTATACAAAGCAATATCTTTATCTGTCATAAAAATCGCAATCATTGCAATATCAATCGAAAACAATAACTCTGAAGCGAAATAAGCCAAAGATTCCATTCTTCCATATTTCCACATCATTTTCCAATTCATTTCACTTAAATCATTTATTGATTGTTGTAAAATTGTTTTAGAATAGAAAAATAAACTAATAAAAGGTGTAATCGCCAACGAAGTCATATAACCAATTGCTCCAAAATTGATGGTTAAGAAAAATGTAAAAATCAATCCCAAACAATTAATCAACATATTTAATGAAGCAAACTTCTTATTGAAACCATTTATTCGATAATCGATTGTAAGATGAGACTGAAAAAACATCCCGAAAAGACGAACAGAAAACAAGAGAATAATCCATAATAAATGATCAAACTTTATGGCATAAAAATTAGCAATTACAATAAAAATACTACATAAAATAAGCTGATTAATAACGCCATTTCTAAATAATTTTCGACTTAGGTCTTTACGTGTTTGTTCATTTTCTTCGCCAGCACCAAACTTCATCAAAACCTGTAATGAACCTAATCCATTCCATGGCGCAACAAACCCAATAATAGATGCGATAAGTGTTATACGACCAAATTCATCTTGCGGAATCATTTTTACAATGAAAATGGTATTAATCAGCATCACTAATTTTTCTACCACAAAAGATAAAAAAACGTAAAAACCATTGTTTTGTAAAAAAGATTGTATGAATTTGATTAAATCTTTCATTGTAAAATTTTCACATAAACTTCATCAAATTGGTAAGCAATTTCTTCCTTAGAAAAATTATTCAAAGCATACGTATTTAATTCATTTGACGTTGCAAATTCATAACCTTCTATCACCTCAACCATTGCTTTATAAAGTGCTAATTCATCATTTTTATTCACAATAAATCCAAAATTATTTGGCATAAATTCTTTAATTCCGCCTACATCGCTTGCGATAACAGGAATTCCTGAAGCAAAAGCTTCTATTTGAACACAAGGTTGATTTTCGTAGTGACTAAAAAGTACAAAACAATTTGCGTTCTTCATCTTTTGATTCACTTCAAAATGTTGTAATCGCCCAAAAGATTTTACAAAATCATGTAAATTATTTTCTACAATAAAATTATTAATCAAAGTTAAATCTCCATTTCCTCCAATCTGAAATTCAAAATTATAACCATTATCAACTAACTTTTTAGCAACATTCAACATTCCCAAAACATTTTTATGCTCGTTTCCTAAATGCGAAAGATGTAAAAATATTATTTTTTCAACTTTACATTCTTCTTTTACTGAAAACAATTCTACATCCACAACATTTGGAATAATTTTTACATTTGTTATAGGATAAATTTCAAGTATTTTTTGTGCTAAATCATTCGAAACAGGCGTTAAAAAATCTACTTTTCTAAGTATTTTCTTAATTAAGAACTTCTTGTAAAATGAAAATGAAATAAAACGTTCTGGAGAAAACCCTGTCCAATGCTCTGTTAAAACTATTGGTTTTTTGTATTTACTTTTCAAAAATAAAGCAACTAAACCAGCTGGATAAATAACATTGAGATGAATTATATCAAAATTATTAACCAAAGAAACTCCTTTTAGAAAAGCTATAAATTGTTTGATTAAATTAAACGGGCGAAAAAAAGATGGTTTAAAATAAACAATTATTTCTCTTACATTTTGATTGATAGAATCATCTATTTCAAAATTAGATTTTAAATTTTCATCTTTTACTGCATGAACAAGCGTCACATTATTTAAAGTAGAGATAGAACGTAAATGGCGCTGAATAAAATCTCCATTATCTAAAAAAATTCTACTCGGATACCAAGATGCTAAAGCTAAAATATTTTTTCTCGAATTATTCACCTGACTTTTTATAACGTTTCAGCTCTTTCATTACAAAGTAAAGTTGAACTAAATAGCCCATTCCCGCAAAGAAAGAATATAGGGATAACGTCAAAAGTATATTTTTATTTAGTCCGCCAATCACACAAGTAATCAATGTAACGAAAACTAAATAAATATTGAAGTATAGTGCGTAATGATTTTTCTTGATAACCACGACAATTTGCTGAATAGGATTCATTGCAGAACGACACAAAATCCAGAAAGAAAGAATCCACGTCATAATATGTAAACCTCGCCATTCTGGTCCAAGCATCCACTCGAGAATAAAAATTCCGATACAATTCATCAACAAAAGAAAAACAGCAATTGCTCCAACGTTATACAGCACCACTTTTTTCGATAAATCATATAATTGATGCGAACGATGATCAATCATTGCAGCAGATTTCTGAAAGAAAACTTTCGACATCGAATTGGAAAGTAATGTCAAAGGAACAACCAAAACTTTAGCTGAATTTCCTACAAAAGCTACATCTTCTTTCATAAAATAAATCGCAATCATAATGGGGAGCAAATTGTTTGCAATCGCATTCAACGATTCTGAGGGTAATGTATATTTTATGATTTCTTTGTTCTTAGAAATTGTTCGTTTAGCCAAACCAAAATCAATAGAAGAAAATCGTCCTTTTGTAATTGAAAAATAATATGCACAAGACAAAACTGTTCCGAAAATTGTTCCATAAATCAATCCTGTTTCTTTGTAGCCCATCCAATAAAAAATGAATTGAAAAAAAACCGAAAACAGTGCATTAATCACAAATCCAGTCGAAATACTTTTGAATAATTTATACTTCGTAAACAATGTATTTTGAACATTATTCCAAGCTGTAAATAATCCTGCAATACAACTTAAGAAAACAATAAATAAAGACGTTTTGAATGTGAAAATTCCTTCTAAAACTGCATAGCCCAAAAAGAATAAAATCGTTACAATGCTACTCACTAATAATAAAGTTGTGAACAAATTTCGAATCGCTTTTGATGATTTCGAAATCACGAAAATATTCTCTAAACGAAACGTTGTCAAAATAGCTAGAATCGCCACAAAAGCTGAAAAAGCATTGTAAGTTCCCGACGCTTCTGGACCATAAATTCGAGCCAAAATAATTCCGCCAATAAACATAATCACTTGCGCAATCGTGTTCCCTGCCAACAAAGACAAAACACCTTTGGCATTCTTCGTTTTAAATTTTTCTAACTTCGCTTTCAATTGATATTTTCTTCATCAGCAAATCTACATAAAATCCTTAGCTTTGCATTTATGAACACAATAAAACACGTTTTTTTCGATCTTGATAACACACTTTGGGATTTCAGAAAAAATGCAAAATTCGCGCTAGATGAGCTTTACAAAAAGTATGATGTAGAAAATAGATATGGTTTTACATTCGAGGAATTTCATCCATTTTATCACGATAGCAACGAAGGTCTTTGGGTTTTGATTCGTGACAAAAAAATTACAAAAGAAGAATTACGTGCACGTCGTTTCAAAGAAGCTTTTGATAATCTTGGAATTGATAATGATGCTTTGGCAAAGATTTTTGAAGAAGAATACATGGAAACGATTACCAATTATAATGAAGTGGTAGATGGTGCGATGGAATTGTTGGATTATTTGAAACCAAAATATCAATTACACATTATCACAAATGGTTTTCTCGAAGTCTCGAAACGTAAAATTGAAACGTCAGAATTAAATGGTTATTTTGATACGGTAACTTATGCAGACGAAATCAAAATCTTGAAACCTGATCCTCGTATTTTTTCTTTGGCAATGGAAAAATCTGGTGCTAAAAAAGATGAATCAATTTACATTGGTGACGATTGGATTGCAGAT